>CP170489.1:4555000-4636606 GCA_047947175.1 bacterium | reverse complement strand
GATCTCCGCGCAGCCTTGATCTTGCTTCTGGAATGAGCTGGAGCTGATTACTGCCGTCAGTATCAATGGCCAGTAGTCGTGTGGCCACCGTTCTGCCGTCCCTGTACCATCGGTTGCCAAGTCCGATTGTCCCTGCGCGTAACACGATATAGCTGCGTATGGAACAGACAATTCTCGTTGGATTGGCAAACCGGCACCAGTTAAAGAGAAAGTTGTCCGGGTCGGCCGCCATCAGCAGTTTCGATGTGCCGGTGTTAAAATCCAGCAGCACCGCATGGTAGGTGCCCTGGAAAGCTCGAAGCGTAATCGCCTGGCTGCCATCGGGAGACAGGCTGATGCGCTCGAATGGTGGCAGCTCGGCAAAAACTTCAAGCGGCGTTGCTGTACCAGCAGAACTGTCAGCATTACTGAATTGCGCATAGGCGTTGCCGAGGAATCCGTACGCGAGCGTACTAACCAGCAGCATGAGTGATCGGTAACTGACCCGCATCGTCTCTCCCCTTTCATCTCCCGCCCGCAGTATGCGAAAAAAACCAGGCGTTGACGAGGAGAAATGTCTCCACGGTTGACCAACTAACGACAGCTGCGCTCAAACCGATACAGGATGCCGCTGCTCAATCACTGTTATGTAGATTGCTGTTCAAGCCACCCCAGTGGACGCCTTTGGAACTGACCACCTCAACCGCTCCGCTCTGACTGTGGCGTCGAAACAACCAATCCGATTGTCCTGACAGCGTGAGGGCTTTCACCACCTCGCCGGAAGGCAGGCGCACACGAGTACCCGCGGTGACATACAGGCCAGCCTCAACAACACAGCGGTCGCCCAGAGAGATGCCTATACCTGCGTTGGCACCCAGTAAACTGTTTTCGCCAATAGAATTGATCTGCCTGCCACCGCCGGAGAGGGTCCCCATGATGGAAGAGCCGGCACCAACATCCGAACCAGCACCGACGATCACACCGGGTGTTACGCGGCCTTCGATCATGGCTGGGCCAACACTGCCGGCATTGAAGTTGACAAACCCTTCGTGCATCACGGTTGTGCCTGGCCACAAGTGCGCACCTAATCTAACTCGATCTGCATCAGCAATACGTACACCGGTGGGCACCACATAATCCACCATGCGAGGAAACTTATCGATGCTGTAGATGATCAGGTGATGGTCTGTATCAACCAGGCCATCGCGCAGTGCGTTTACGTGTGCGGGTAACACCGGCCCCGCTGAAGTCCAGGCAACGTTGTTGAGCAGGGCGAAAATGCCTTCCAGATTCATGCTGTTTGGTCGTTGGACGCATTCGGATAACAGGTGCAGGCGCAGATAGGCTTCCTCGGTGTTTTGCGGTGGCTGAGCAAAGGGTGTTGTTTCAACCTCGACAGTATCGGCTTTGATCAGGCCGAGTTTGAGGGCCAGACAGCTGCGCCTGCGGGGCAGGTTGTCAGACGGAAACCAGGTGTCCAGAACAGTCCCCGTTTGTGCATCTGCGTAGCGATGTCCCCAGCGCTTCATGATGACCTGCCCGGCAACCGGTTGATGAATCCCCATAAATGTCCCATGCCGTTAACAACATTCAACATGCGCACGCCAAAACCCTTTCAACCCGGTTGACGCAGCAGGTTGATCATCATCTCGCCTTCGGCCTGCGCAAGAATAGCTGGCGCCAGGTGCGCGCGTTTGCTGCCCAGGCGTTTTCTGATCCAGTCTTCCCAGCCGTCCAGAATCTGCCTGGCGGTGGTTTTGTAGGGCCCTTCGTCGCGCATCGCGAGCCCGATGATCTCGAACCACAGCTTCTGGCCAGGGTGGGCACTCGGGTCTTCACCCATCTGGCGCAGGGCGTCAAGAATCTGCTGGCCGGAAACCTGTCCGCGGGGTAGAGCACTTTCCAGGCTGCCGACAAGACCGTTTGCAATCAGGAGCAGGGCCTCGGCAATCAGGTCTTCTTTGGTTTCAAAATAATACATCAGCATGCGGTCGCTCATGCCGACACTTTTTGCCAGCGCTCGCAAAGCGCTGTTGTGGATACCGTTGTGCACAAGATGTTGTGCAACAGCTTGCACGATGTCCTGCTGACGGTTTTCTCTGTCGGTAGGTAAGCGGGCCAATTGGGAGGTGTCCTGTAAACCTGTTCGCCAAGTCTACTTTACTCTGGCAACTGGGTACCTGATCCACCAAATTCTTTGGGCATATCTTTCCACTTCGGCAAACCATCTTTAACAGACAGCGTCTTCTCTCCGTAAAAAATGTGCATGGTACCTTCGTGGGTTAACCCCTCAACCACGTTCAGATACACATCCGTCATGTTCATGTCAGGATGCTCACTCATGATATGACCACCGCATTCCTTACAGAACTTACGATGACTGGCGGGCGTTTTGGCAAATGAACCAATCTTCTCTTGACCCTGGGTGATTTTGACCGCTTCCGGTGACCACAAGCTGAAAGCGTTGACTGGCGCGCCGGCCCACGCTGCGCAATCTGTGCAATGACAGTAGCCCATCATGTTGGGCGCGCCGGTGACTGTGAATTTTACAGCCCCGCAAAAGCAGCTCCCGTTATGCACATCGTTCATAATCCCTCCGCGTATCTATTGTTCCTTTTGAGGAGTGTGGCGCAGATGACGGCGTTTGCAAAGGCCTGCATGGTTTACAGGGAGACTGAAATTTTATCGTGCAAAGTGCCTGAAAAGGCTTAGACTGCGCCGCCTTTTTCGGGCTTATCGGTGGTTCTGATTTCTGTTGGAGTTGGTGATGGGTGTTGAGTTTTCGATCGGTAAAGTGTCAGAGGCGCAGCCACAATCCTGTGTTTTCGATGCCATGGCCGACGCACTGGCGGGTCCGGGTTGGGGGGTGTTTCCGAATGTGCTGGATCAGGACATGTTGCAGACACTGTCGGTACTTGCTCAGGCTCAGAAGTTTCGCAGACCTGCCAGGATCGGCCGGCGTCTTAACCAGCGGCGGAATCTGCAGGTACGCAGAGACAATATAGTCTGGATTGACAACAGTGACCCAATCCAGAAAAGCTGGCTCGACTGGAACGCACAGCTGCAGCTCTGGTTGAATCGATCGCTGATGATGGGTTTGTCTTTCTTTGAGAGCCACTATGCCTATTACGCGCCGAATGCGTTTTATGCAAAGCACCTGGATGTGTTCCAGGGTCCGAACCAGCAGATGTTGTCCGAACGCGCGGTCAGTTTGGTTCTGTACCTGAACCCTGATTGGGTGCCCGGACACGGAGGTGAGCTTGTCCTGTATGGACGTGATGAACAGGTGCTGGCGCAAATCGCACCGTGTATGGGCACGATAGCGCTGTTCAACAGTGCAGATTTTGTACATGAAGTGCTGCCTACTCACGTGCCGCGCTTGAGTATTGCCGGTTGGTTCCATCGACAACCGGCGTCTGCGACTGCTCTACCGGTTGCCTGAATGGCGGGTTTGAAACCTCCGCAGACCAGTAAATCTGCATATTCGTCGGATCCTGTGACGGAGAAATCGTTGCGCCACTCGATCAAGGATGGCGTGTACTACTCAGCCATGATTGGTGGCGGTGAAAGTTACTTCTCCGCTTTTGCGATTTATCTGCAGGCCAGCACCACCGTGGTGGGATTGTTAGCGTCGCTGCCTCCGCTGCTGGCCTCGGGATTTCAGTTATTGTCCGCCTGGTTGGGACGAAAAACAGGCAAACGCAAAGGCATAGTACTGGCAGGTGCGTTGATTCAGGCGATATGTCTGTTGCCTATTGCGCTGCTGCCTTTGTATACATCGCAATACACGGCGATTTATCTGATACCTCTGGTTTTTCTTTATTTTTGTGGTCCGAATCTTGCGTCTCCGCAGTGGAACAGCCTTGTTGGCGAGTTGCTGCCTGAAGCCAGACGAGGGCGTTTTTTTGCGGAGCGGACCAAATTGTCCAGTGTCGCCTCAGTGGTTGCGTTAGCCGTGGCAGGCTTCTGTCTTGAGGCGGCTGATCGCAGCGGGCACGCCTACTGGGGATTTCTAACTATCTTTGTGTGTGCAGCCGGCGCTCGTCTGATGTCTTTTTATCATTTGAGCCGTATGCATGAGCCCAGCGCCAAAGTTGCTGCGTTAGCGTTACCGGAAGAAGAGAATTTCTGGCGCAAGTTGAAGCAAACCAGGTTGCTCAAATTTTCGCTTTTTTTCGCCTTTATGCAGTTTTCTGTGGCGATATCCGGCCCCTATTTTACCTTGTACATGCTTAGAGACCTGCAGTTCAGTTATCTGGAATTCATGTTTATATCGGCGGTGTCGATCCTCGTGCAGTTTCTGACCTTGAATCGCTGGGGTCGCTTATCGGATCTGTTTGGTAACAGGCTCATTCTCATCACAACAGGCTGTATCATTACGGTCATTCCGTCATTGTGGTTGTTCTCGACACATTTTGTCTGGATTCTGATCGTACAGATGATCAGTGGCCTGGGCTGGGCGGGCTTCACCTTAAGTTCTACGGCTTTTGTGTTTGACCTGACACCCGCTCAGCATCGCGCAACTCTGTTTGCGGCACATAATGTGCTGGCTGCGGTAGCCGTTTTCCTGGGTGCTTCTGCCGGCGCGTTCATAGCGGCGCTGGTGCCCGTGCAGGTGATACTGGCAGGCGAGACTTTCACCCTGCTTACACCGCTGTACTGGTTGTTTGGTGCATCCTGCCTCATGCGCATCGTGGTGGCGTTGTCCTTTCTGCCTTTCCTCAAAGAAGTGCGTAGAGTGCGACCCATGTCTGTGGGCGGGGTGATTTTTCGCGTTACCCGGCTGCAGCCGATCAGTGGACTGGTTTATGACGTGGTTGGACGGTTGCGCGCGCCGAACGCACGTAAAAAAAGCAGCCGTGAGACAGAGCAGGAAGAAGAAGGAGACTGAGGCCATCCAACAAAATATATTTATCAAAGTGGCCTGTAAATATTGATTTAGTTTTTGAAAGCGTAAGCGTTGAATGCGCGCAACCGATACCCAATTCCTTGTGGTTCGGATCTCAAGAGGTGCTTCTAAATGAAAAACTCCAAGCCTAAATCGAAAAATCAGAACGTTGCCAGAGACGCCGTTAAAGACGCGGTGAAATCAGCAACGCCTGGTCGCGGTAACAAGCCGAAAAAATCCCGTTAATACCCGGCTCTAACCTCACGCATCCAACCTAGCAGCCTGTTGAAGAAATCTCATTTGCTCAGCGTGTTCTACGGGGTCTGTGGCAAGAGGCCGAATCTGCGATTCGGCAGCGCAATCGAAGATTGCGCAGGCGATGTCCGCAGGCAATGTAGGTAACCTTGTCAAGGAGCGCAACGACGTCCGCAGGCCCCGTAGGACACGCCCTGCGGGAGAATCTGGCGCACGCGCTGGCGGTGTTGGACCTCTTGGCAAGGTTACCTACATTACCTTCGAGGTCCGCCTTGCCAGCACGTGCGCCAGAATCTCTGAGCTTTTGAGATTTCTTCAACAGGCTGCTAGCGGCGGAGCTTACGCTCCGCCCGTTTGCGTAACGGCGGCAGGAACCACCAGGTCGCCAGTACAAGCGCTGCAAACGCCGAGTACGCAACAACAAACACCCACCACGGCAGATCGTAGAAGAGCACGCGCGACAGCCAGAACTCGACAAACGATTCACTGTGCACAGTTTCGCCCGCAGCGCTGCGTAACTGTTGCTCCCAGATGGTCAGGGGGCATAACTGCCCCAGCCAGGTTTGCACAACCACAAACGCGATGGTGCACAAGTGCAGTAATCGCAGCCAGAACCAGCGAACCCATGGCCAGCGTCTGATCCAACCCACCATGATGGCAAGTTGCCCGATAACCACAAAGGCAACAATGACGGCGTGCACAATGAGTATTGCATCCGCCACTAAACCCGGCGCTGGTACTTGCTCGATAAAGCGATTGCTCAATATCATGGGGCCATACTTCCGATTGACGCTTGATCATGATCCACAGTTTGAAACTGGCAACAACGGTTTATCTTGCAGGAGTGTTTGCCATGTCGCATGCACAGTTACCCGATCATTATGCTGAGTCAACAATGCTGTTTGCGTTGTCTGCTGACGGGCAGCAGGAAATTTCTCTGCGCCTGGCACGTTTTCCGCTCACGGGGCAGGCAACACTCTGGCTGCATGTCGCCGATGGCAAACAGGGCTGGGCCATGGCCCATGAACAGTTCACAACGGCTTTGCAGGCAACGCCTGTCGACAATGAGACTGTGGATTTTGCGGCGCAGCACGGCGATCAGATGGTGAAGTTTGTCAGTCAGAACCGTCATGGTCAGCAGATGCAGGGGCACTTGACCGCGCAGCTCAAGGCGGTGGCCAGCCGCCATCCTGAGCTGGGTGACGGTACAGTGCCAGTGCGCGTTGATCTCAAATACAACAGCGCATCTGAGGGCTATCGCTCTTTCAGCGGTCGCTGGGAGATGACCGGTTCGGTGCGTGGTACGGTGAGCGTTGACGATAAAGTCATCACCTTTGACGATCCTGGAAAGTGGCATGAACAAACCGGCCCACGGGCGCAATTTGCGCCAGCGTTCACTTACTTCAATGTGCAGAATGAATCTGTTGCTTTGCTGGCCATAGCTTTTGCGGATGGTGTCGCCGGTTATGGCATGTTTGACGGGCAGTTCTACGAATTGCAGGCTTTTGAAATCCAAGATCCTCAAGCAGCCCCGCGGAGTTTCAAGGCTGAGTTGTATGACCCTGAAGCAGGCGCGCAACTGTCCCTGCAAGGTCAGGCGCGCACGGTGCAGCAGTGGTCAGTGCCGATTGAAGGGCAGCGACGACCGGGCGCCTCGGTGATTGTTGAAACCACCAGGGGTCAGATGTTTGGTTCCCTGAATGACTGGCAGCCCACGCGCTGATCAGAGAGTACGTCATGTACTCCGTCACCGTACAGGTCCCGTCAACCGGCCAACCTTAGTCGCCATTGCCTCTGTCAACACCAGAGGCTGTGCCGATTAAGGCGTTTCGTTGTAGTGATCTGTGCCGTCGATGCGCTCTTTCAGTGGGTCTAACATTTTGTCGACGGCTTTCATGCGCCGGGTTTCCTGCCACGGTGAGTGATAGCGGAAGAGGAAGCGTATGGCTTCATCCAGGCGTTCGTTCATAGACGGTCCGACGTGATCCGCGCCGCGCACCAGGTGGTACTCGTGTTTAATGCGCGCGTCCCAGAGAATGCGATGCAGAAACTCAGCGCCTTCATACAGCCAGAACTGATCTTCGTCTCCGGCTTCCAGATAGATCTGTAATCCCGAATTCCTTATCTGTCTGGCCTGATCCCTGGCGATGGTGGCCGGGTTGTTTGCTGCCCAGTAAGTCGTGTCAACAGGCTTGCCATAAGCTGTTTCAAAGAGTTCATCACCGCGCCAGAAACGATGTTTAGGCAGCATGTCCTCAAAGGAGAGGATCGGCTCAATGCCCGGCTCCAGCGCGGCTACCGCGCCGAACGCGTCCGGGTGTTTAAAAGCGATACGCAAGGCACCCATGCCGCCCATGGAAATACCTGTTATAAAGATTCGCTTGGGCTGACTTGTTATAGGATAGGTCTTGCGCAGATGCTCAAGAAACGGGCCCATGATAAAATCTTCCCAGCGTTCGCTGCCGTCTTTGAAGTTCATGTAGAACCCACGCGCGGTGACTGACGGCATGACCACAATTGAGGGTGGAATGGCGCCGCTGTCCCACAGGGCCTGCCATTGATTCCCCTGACGTAACAGACCATCTCGATTGCCGCCGCCGCCATGCAGGTTCAACACCAGGGGTAGATCCTTCATTTGTGCAAAACCTTCTGGCCCGATCAGCGCGTATTCCACTGGGCTCGGGACCAGGGGGCTGCTGACCTGAGCAAGGACTCTTTCAAAAGCTGATGCAGCACCCGGGACCAACAGTGCGCAAACAATGAACGCTGCCTTAAGCCTGGTAAGTGCCATATCTCCTGCCTCCTATGACGTTGGTTGCAGCGCGCAGTATGCCTGCTTTCAGGGAACTGCCGATAGTCAACGCCTGGAGATTGTTGAGCGGCACATTCTGCGTAATGATGCGGATATGACTCAGCAGCAGACACCTGAAGGCGCTCATGAATGCACGACAACCATTCAGGTGTTCCGGGTTTTCCTGCAGCTGGGTCTGACGTCCTTTGGTGGTCCGGTTGCCCATATCGGCTACTTCCATAATGCTTTTGTGGTTCACCGTCGATGGTTGAGTGAACAGGCTTACGCCGATCTTGTAGCCCTGTGTCAGTTTCTGCCCGGCCCTGCGTCCAGTCAGGTGGGCATGGGCATCGGATTGACTAGGGCGGGTGTGCCCGGTGCGTTAGCGGCCTGGTTGGGTTTCACCCTGCCGTCGGCGTTATTGCTGATGGGCTTCGGCTATGGCCTGTTGAACGCAGCGGATGTTGTGCCACCAGGTGTGCTGCAGGGTGTTCTGGTAGCGGTGGTGGCAGTGGTGGCCCAGGCGGTGTGGGGTATGGGTCGCTCGCTGTGTCCTGATCTGACGCGGCGACTGCTTGCGGTGGTCTGTGCGGGGCTGGTGCTCCTGCTGCAGTCTCCACTGGCTCAATTGATTGTCATTGCTGGCAGCGGAATGGCGGGTTCTTTGCTGATCCAGCGGGTTCAAACTCAGGTTGTAGAAGGGTTACGTGTACCTGTGTCGAGCCAGCTGGCCTGGCTCAGCATGGCACTGTTTGTGTCGCTGCTTGTTCTGCTGCCACTGGCTGCACTGCTCTGGCCTTATCAGGGGCTTGCGCTAATCGACAGCTTCTTCCGCGCCGGATCCCTGGTGTTTGGCGGGGGCCATGTTGTGCTGCCGCTGCTCGAAAGTGAAGTGGTGGCTCAGGGCTGGGTTGACAGCGAAACGTTTCTGGCAGGTTACGGTGCCGCACAACTTGTACCTGGTCCGTTGTTTACTTTTGCCGCCTACCTGGGTGTTGTACTGGATCTGCCGCCAAATGGCCTTGCCGGTGGCGTTATCGCCTTGCTGGCCATATTCCTGCCTTCTTTTCTGCTGCTTCTTGCCATTCTGCCCTTCTGGTCCCGGCTGCAGCAGGTGGCGCTGGTGCGGCAGATAATGGCGGGCGTGAATGCGGGCGTTGTCGGGTTGCTGCTGGCGGCCTTGTATGACCCGGTCTGGAAGCACGGGGTCGAGTCGCTGTTACATGCAGGCATGGCCATTGTGGCTGCACTCCTGCTGATTCGCTGGTCGGTACCGGTGTGGGCTGTGGTGGCTGCAATGGCTGTTGTCGGCGGATTGGTCTTTTGATACAGCATTAACCGTATGGCCCACCAGGACGTTATGATGTGTCTCTGCCAGCGAAAGAGTAAGAAAGATGAAGCGAAACATACTGTTCATCACCACAGATCAGATGCGCTACGACGCGCTGGGCTGCAACGGCGGCCAGATCGCATGCACACCAACTATTGATCAGCTTGCGCAGAACGGCATCAATTATCGTCGCGCCCACAATCAGAATGTCGGCTGTATGCCGGCTCGAGCCACCATGATGACTGGCCAGCACGTGTCGTCACACGGCGTGTGGATGAACGGCGTGTCGCTGCCCGAAGACCAGCCCACCATCGCCCATCATCTGCGGGACCATGGCTACCGTACCGGTCTTGTGGGTAAAGCACATTTTGAGCCCTGGCTGGGCAAACCGTCAGAGTTTTTTGAAAACCGCATGGCGGCAGAAAACAACACCGGACCGCACCGTGGCTTTGAGCACATGGAGCTGGCCAACCACTTTTTTGAGGGGCACAGTCATTACGATCTGTGGATGAATCAGCACAAAGAGCACAAAGACAAGTTTTACCCCATGGTCACGGACAAAGGCCAGAACACAGCCGGGAAAGGAGACACAGGTGCGGTACAGGTCTGGCCCATAGATGTACCGCGGCACCTCTACCATACCGACTGGGTGGCGGATCGGACCATTGACTGGTTGTCGAGCATTGACAGTTCTGCTGATGCAAACCCCTTCTTCTGCTGGATGAGTTTTCCGGATCCGCATCACCCCTGGGATGTGCCTGAATCTGAGTTGCATCGCGTTGACTGGCGGGATGTGCCGTTACCGGCGCTGTATCGGGAGAACCGGCAAGAATTGCTGGCACTGCTCGAGCAGAAGCCCAAACACTGGCGAGGCTATTTCGAAGGCACGTTATGGACCAACCTGGAATCTCCCCGGGAATTTGTGCCGGCTCAGATGACACCGGATCAGCTGCGTGAAATCAATGCCATGACCCATATTGAAAATGAGCTGATTGACGAAGCCTGCCAGCGGGTCTTCAATCATCTTGAGAGCACGGGACAACTCGATCATACCGACATTTTTTTCACCACGGATCACGGTGAACTCCAGGGAGATTTCGGGTTGCTCTTCAAAGGGCCCTATCATGTGGATGCTCTGATGCGGGTGCCGTTAATCTGGAAACCCGCAAAAGTGGCGGCCATTGCGCCGGGTGAAATAAAAACGCCGGTAGGGCATCTGGATCTCGCCAGTACATTCTGCGCAATCGCGGATATTTCTGTTCCTGAGTATTGTGAAGGCCAGGTACTACCGGTCACAGAACAGCAGGCACAGCAGCAGCAACGGACCTGTGTGATCACCGAGTGGGACTCGGAACATGGCCCCATCGATATGCATCTGCGGAGTATTTACGACCATACCGGCTGGCTCTGTACCGCCTACGGCGCCAGTCATCTTTACAATGGCACCGAAGGTGAGTTGTACAACATGAACGATGATCCGGGGCAGCTGGTTAATCTTTGGGATGATCCGGACAGCCAGTCGAAAAAATCAGACTTACTTAATCTGTTGGCTGCTGCAGTGCCCCCGGCACGCCAACCGCGGCTGGAACGCAAGGCGCCAGTTTAGGTCGACTCGATTAAGTAATTACGGGCTCTTCACCCGGGTTTGCCATCAATACGAGTTTGCAGGAGCATGGGTGCGTAGCGTGCCAGGAACACAGCGAAGGCCAGTACCCACATCGAGGCGGAAATACCAACAAGGCTTCCATAGTTGTCTGAAGTGGTGAGAACGGCCGCTACCCGCACGAGGGCAGCGCACTGCAGCAGCGCAAACGCACCTATCTCAAGTGTACCTGCAACCAGGGTCCGGCCGGTATGCCCCAGGGCGCTGCGCATCATCATTGCCAGCATGAGGCTGGACATCGCACCCATGGTCAATGCATGTGTAGCGGTGTTTGCTGGCACCAGCTCAAGCGTTGCCAGCGCGCGTAGGCCCAGCGCGATAGGGATCCAGAGGTACGCGATCGGCAGCATGATCAACAGGGCATTGCGATAACCGAGGTGTGCGTCCCAGCGCCACAGACGCACGCTGTGGACAAACGCAGCAATACAAAACAGAGTCGCCCAAACTGCAGCATGCGGAGTGTACATGGGTGCAGCAAGATCGCCGCATAACACCAGGATCAAGCTGCCCATGGCCAGCGTTTCAATCGCGCCAGATGGACGCGGCCGCGCGCGTGGAACCGCATTGACGGTAAAGGCGGGAACAACCCTGCCACCGATAATGGCCATCAGGATGACTATGATATCTATGCCCACGTTGGTGGCGACAGTTGTAAATACTGCGGATGTAAACCCGTTGTAGGCCAGGTGGTAAATGACGTTGGCACCACTTAGAGCGGTCAGTACCAGGAGTAATTTCAGGTTCCTGATGTTGCTGCTGCGCACGATAGGCAGCGCAATCACAACAGCGAGTGTCGGCAGAAAGATTGTGTCGACTAATGCTGCCGGGAGTGCCGGCCCGGTGAACACCAGAATCCGTCCAGCGAGCCACAGGCACCCAAGCGCTGCAAGACTGCCGTTGGTTGGTGTTGCAAGACCAGTCCAGTTGCGCACGGCGGTCAACAGGAATCCAACGATGACCGCCGGTGCAAAACCAAACACCATCTCATGCTGATGCCAGGCAAAGCCGTCCAGATAGCAGTCGATGTGTGCGTGGCCGAGGTAAACCATTATCCACACCGGAATACTGACCAATGCAAATACGCCTGCGAGCAGATAAAACAATCTGAAGCCAAGCCCAAGGAGCGGTAGAGTTGTGAGTGCATTGGCCATAAGGATTCAATCTTTTTATCTCTAAGTCACAGAGTAAGAGACAATCGGTTCTGTAGGTCAACGACGCAAAACTGATTGCGCTCGGCAACCGCTGCGCGGTAGTGTCAGCGGTGTGATTCGAAAAAAGCGGAGAATTCCATGAGATACAAGCGCATCACTTTGTTGGTTGCCGCCGTGCTTTTTACCGGTAGTGCAGCTGCCGCACCGCAGGTCGGCGATATGGCACCAGATTTCACGTTGCCTGGCAGCGATGGGAGTTATCACACGTTGTCAGATCTGCGCGGCAAACACGTGGTGATTGCTTTTTTCCCCAAAGCCTATACCGGCGGCTGAACCATCCAATGCAAAGCGCTGCGTGACAGTGCCAGAGAAATCACCCGCTTCGATATCGCCTACTTCATGGCCAGTGTCGACTCCATTGAAGACAATACCGGCTTTGCGAAGAAAAACGATGCCAACTTTCCGATTCTGGCGGACGTCAGCAAGACCATGTCGGAAGCTTATGGCGTGTTGCACGAGGCTGGTTTTGCCCGGCGCTGGACCTATTACATTGATCCGGACGGCATGATTATCAGAATTGATAAAGACACCAATCCGGCAACTGCGGGCGCAGATCTGGTAAAAAGTCTGCAGGCGTTGGGTGTGCCAGCGGCACAATGAAAGGTGCTTAACGTATATAGACAGGTGTGTCCTCAGGTGGCAGCCCCTGCTTTTGGTAGACAGCAGTCAGCTGGTATCCTGCAGGTCTCTGAGGTTTATCTTTTCTGAAGCCTTCTTCGACAAGGCCAACCTCTTTATAGAATAAGGAGGTGCCTTATGCTCAGGATATGCGGCTTTTTTAGCCTATCTTTTCTTCTGATCCTCACCGCACATGCGCAGCAACAGCCCCCGATTGAAGCCTACGGTGCGTTGCCCGACATCCGTTACGCAGCCATTTCCGCTAGCGGGCGCAAAATTGCCATGTCGGAAGTTCAGAACGGTCAGTCGATCATATCCATATACGACCTTGATGGTGCACCGGCCATCGGGGCGCTGGTGGACAATATACAGGTTCGCGGCATCGACTTTGTGGGCGATGAATTTGTGATCATCCGTGCTTCAGAAGCAACCCGCATGCGGCGAGTACTTTCAAAGTTTGAGTATTCTGCAGCGTTTGCGTTCAATCTAAAGACACAAAAGATCCGGCAGTTACTGAAAGGCACAAAAGATCTCTATCGGGCCCAAACCGGACTCGGCCGAATTGTTGGATATTCCAATAAACCGGATTCTGTGTTCATGCCGGGATATGTGAAGGTAACGGGTTCTGAACCGCGTTATGACCTGTTTCGCGTGGATCTCAATAGTGGTCGAGGCCGCACCTATCGCAAGGGCACCATGAACACAACTGATTGGTTTGTGGAGCCCAGCGGAGAAGTGCTTGCCCGTGAAGAATATTCCAATGCCCGAGACCTGTACCAGGTAATCGCCAACATCGATGGTGACAACCAAAAGATCTATGAAGTAAAAGAGGCATCTCTTGGACCGTTCTCTTTGTTAGGCGTAAAACCGGGAAAGCAGGCGTTCATTGTCGTCAGGAGTGGCGCAGATGAAGGCTATGACGAACTGAGGGAAATGGATTTTCAGGGCAACATCTCTCCCCCCATTCTCTCTAAAACAGATGCGGATATTGATCAGGTTTTCATGACTGCAAACCGTGTGATTCACGGCGTGCGTTACTCCGGCGCGTTTCCTACTTATGAGTTTCTTGATCGGACGCTGAATGCCGACATCACCGCACTCATCGATGCTATGCCGGGAACAGCCGTGAGTATTATTGACTGGTCAGACAACTGGCGTCATCTACTGGTGAAGATTGATGGCCCATCTACCGCTGGGTCTTATCTTCATTACGATCGTAACACTGGGCAGAGTGTGCTTGTTGGTCACAGCAGGCCTGAGATTCCGCAGCAGGCGCTGGGTGAGGTTTTTGCCATACAATACACTGCTCGCGACGGGTTGAAGATACCTGCGGTGGTCACGCTGCCGCCGCAAACAGATCTGGACACCGCATCTAACCTGCCTTTGATCGCCATGCCTCATGGTGGCCCTGCCGCTTACGATGCGGTGGAATTTAGCTGGATGGCCCAGTATTTTGCCAATCGCGGCTATGTCGTTATTCAGCCTAACTTTCGAGGATCGTCAGGTTACGGAGCCAGTTTTCTCGACGCAGGTGACGGCGAATGGGGCGGTAAGATGCAGGATGACATAACGGATGGTGTGCAGGCGATGATTAAAAACGGCGTCGCCGACCCGAAACGGATGTGTATTGTTGGTGCAAGCTATGGTGGTTTCGCTGCGCTGGCAGGTGGCGCCTTTACGCCCGGCCTTTTCAGCTGTGTAATAGCCATTGGAGCGGTCAGCGACCTGCCAAAGATGTTGTCCGATCAAAAAAGCAGATACGGACGAGATCACTGGGTTATCAGCTATTGGGAGCAGCTCATGGCAAACGGCAGTGCAAACAAAGAAAAGCTGAATCGGATTTCTCCGGTTAATCACGCCGATGCGTTTCAGGCACCCGTCCTGCTGATTCATGGCAGGGACGACACGGTAGTACCCATCGATCAAAGCGAAATTATGCGTGATGCGCTGAAGCGCGCAGACAAAGCGGTCAGGCTGATCAAGCTGAAAGGTGAGGACCACTGGCTGTCAGAAAGTGAGACAAGGCTGCAAACATTGAAAGCAGTCAGTAACTTCGTGCATGAGAATATAGGCGGTTAACGGGTAGTTCAGGTTCGGATGAAGGGCCATGACGCGCACCTGGCCCTGCCGGAAAGGCCTATTCACCACCGCTGATGAACAAAGCTGTTAGCACCTTCTCAAAGGCGGCAAAATCAGAAAATGATTCAACCACCGTGTTGATGCTCATGTTAACCGCCAATCCGGATTCGGGATACAGCACCAGCCAGTTCATTGACCCTTTGGCGACGCCACCGTGATGCACCCTTTGATGGACAATGCCATTGATTTCTCTGTCATCGGACCGCCAGCCCAGAGCGTAATTCTGGTTATTGACCTGCCCGTTATTTAATTGTTGAGGTGTCCAGAACTCTGCTCGCGTGTCGCCGCTTATGAATTTGTCGTCGAGCCAGGCCGAGGCGAGCAATACCAGATCTGTTGGGCGCGACACAAAACCGCCGCCGGCCAGCTTCACACTTAAATCAACGTTTCGCCAGGGTTTGACTTCCCCCTCAATCAGTTCATAAAACGTGGCTTCAAACTGATCACGTCTGGCAGGGTCATCGCCATAAGTGTCTTTCAAGGACAAAGGGCCGGTGACCTCCTGTACGACCAATTGCCGAAACGGAATACCTGTGGCCTTCTGCATGACGACAGACATCAGGTTCACATCGAATGAACTGTAGGAGAACTGTTCGCCTGGCGGAAACATAAGATCGCTGTCGTCTATGGTCACCAGCGTATCAGCCACATCAGAGTAGTGTTGATGCAAACGAAGTGTCTGATAGATACCCTGAATGTCTCTGTTCTCGTCGTAACCGACAATGCCTGCCGTATGCGACATGAGCTGGCGAGGCGTGAGCATCGACCATTTAGGTAAAATGTCAGGCGCGTAGCTTTGGATGGGTTGATCAAGTGCTATCAGACCCTTGTCGACCAGGCGCGCAAGCACGGTGGCGGTGATTGTTTTTGAGGTGCTGCCAACGCGATATCTTGTTTTTGTCGTGGCTGGTATTGCCTGCTGGATGTTCTGCCAGCCCATGGCGGCGCTCCACAACAGCTGCCCGTTTCGGGCAACAGCCACAGACAGCGAAGGCGCATGCAGTTCTGCTCTGGCATTGCTTACGATCAGCGCCGCTTCATCTGCGATCTGCGCGTAACTCTGATCAAAGAGTTCTGCCCGAATCGGCTCAGGCTCTGGGATGGGTTCCAGCCCCCAGAATATGAACACACCCGCACTGACGATCAACAGCAGCAGGGTAAAAGTGATTGTCGCCGCGATCTTCAATGTGTGGTCTCCCGAAGCACAATACAAAGCATAGTTCGCAATTCACCGAGCGATTGGCGAACCCCGGCCACCGTCGAGCAGCCAGGTCCGAATTTGGTCCGCGCAGCAATAGGCGTGAAGTCGCTGCAGTCAGATGGCGTTATCCTCGCCGCTGCTGAATGTGAATCACGCCATAGTATATGCTGATGCTGCTGTTAGCATTCGACACCATGAGCCTCATCCGCTTCGTGTATATTGTACAGCTGGCAGTTATGCTGCCTACCTGGGTGATTTTTGTGACACAGCCTGCCAGCTTGGGCACGCTCTATCTGGTCGTATGCACCATCGCACTAGGTATCGCGGTGGGATTATTCGCAGCATGGCAGGCACGGCGAAAACCTGCAGTTGGTAATTTTGCGAAGTACAGCGTTCTAACGACGCTTTTTTGCGTCAGTACACCTTTTATAATCGGTACACTTGAATTCCAGCCCTTGCCGTTTCCTTTTCTCATCGCGGCAACACTGGTGCTAGCTTTTGCGATGGCGGGCCTGCAACTGGCTAAAGGTAAACGCTGGCAGCCGGGCAAACTATTTCGCGGCCGCAGGTTCAACAACGGCCTGCTGATCTCAATTGTTGCAACGCTGGTTTTCATCTGGGTACCTGTCGTGGTGTGGCTTGCCAGTGGTCAGGGCGGGCAGTTGGGGGCGAGCCAGAGCCATGCCAATGCAACGCGCTCCGCATTTTTGATTTACTATGCGTGCATAAGCCTGCCTGCCGTGGCAGTACTCGGGTTTTCTCTGTTGTTCCCGCTTGTTGCACTGTTGCGAAACCCTGACTCTCGCCTGATCCATATGGGTCAGCTGGCAGGGTCACTTGTACTGCTGGTGTCACTCGGCTTTGTCGCAGGTGGCATTGGACTTGCCCTTGTAAATCCCGGATAAACCATCATGACCAAATTGTTATCACTGCATACTCGGATGTCTATCGTTGTGCTTTTTAGTCTGGTACTGGCGGCTTGTGCAGAACGGGTCGTTGAACAAACGCGTTATGACTATGTGAACAGTACCGGACGCACCCTGCCGATAACGTATGAGGTCGCCAGTGATTGGGAGGTAGGCAATGGGGGGAGATACTATTTACCCGGTGTCGCGCGCAATCAGGCGAACCTGTCTGTGAACGTAAGCTCAGCAAAGACGATGAAAGAAACGCTGCCGGAGAAGCTTAGACGCGTAACCCGTCGCGGTGCTTCTGACAAAGATCGGCACATACTCACCACACAAATGACGAAGATTCACGGCGTTCAGGCAATGGTTTACGCCGAGCAAGGTGAAGCTTACAAACCACCTGAAGACCGCTACTTTACGCATGTGGTGGAGTTTGTTTCCGGTCTGTATTTAATCGATCTGAAAATAAGAGGACATTCCGATTATTACCCTGTCCTGCTGAAACAGCTGGATCACACTCTGGACTCAATTCAGATTCGGGACGAAGCGTAGTGCAAAGCACTGAAACTCTGTTTGTTCATTCACAAGATCTGGAGCCCAAACCCCACATGACTTCATTCAAAGGTAAACTTCTTCTGCTGGTTTTTTCCACCTTGATGGTAACAGTGACTACCGCAGCAGATGAGCGCCGCACTGATCCGGATAAGCTGGTTTCCTACATCATGCCACTCGAGTGGAACAACACCCATTTTGCCAATGGCCGTCATTTTCAGCGCGCCGACAATCCGGCTAACAAAGCCATACTGGCTGTTGTGCCAGAAGTGCGCGATGAATACATGACCCTTGAGCAGACGCGCTCAGGACGCAGTCGCGTGCATGAGATTCAGGGTCGCAAGCAGGTTTACAGCGCAGTAAAACAGATCAATGAATTTGAAGTCTGGGAAGCGATCTGGGAGGCCAATATTCGCGGGGACGACGTCATCATGCATGACTTCATGATGTTTTCCGATACGCGCCTGGTTGAAGTACATCTGATCGCTTCCACCGTGGACTATCCGGAGTTCTTACCCGACCTGCGCAAGGTGGTTGCCAGCATGCGGGTAAATTGACAACACCAACCTGATGGACACCATGAAGGTGGCGCCCAACATATCCAGTTTTGTTGAGGCGGCGACAATCACGTCAACTTGTGAATCAATACGTTGCGCGCCAGGAACGCTGCGAAGCGGGCTTGCATCGGACGATAGTAGTTGTCCAGCCAGAACCGCTTCGGGAGAACGAAATAGCCGATGGGAGAAAAGCCATTGTCCTCCAGGATCGCCATTTTCGTCGATGCCGTATACACCTCGTGGTACTCCCGGAGCCAGTGCTGCTCGAGTTCGGCCAGTCTCGCTTGCGTCAGCCACGTCAGCTCGGACACGGCCAGTATGCCATCCGGCTTCAGAAGACGAAGCCAGGCCTGGATGCCGTTTGTAAAACCGATGTTGTAGATGGCGCCTTCCGACCAAATCGCATCCATCGAGGCGGCGAGCGTCTCGATCCGTTTCATTAGATTCTGACGTTCCGCGGCGATTTCGAGGTCGCCGAGAAAGCCCGGCAGTCGCCATGTGAGTGATAAAGTGCGAACCTTGGATAGCGTTACCCGCATCTTTTTCATCCCGATACGGCAAAGGGTTTCATGTCGCCTCTGGAGTCCAGGGACCACCGGCCGGCCAGAATTGCGGAAACCGGTTATCAGCATTCGCTGCGGCGATGGGAGGTAGCAGGAAATCCCGAAGCACTGCCACAAGCACCTTGAGTTCAAGCGCTTCGAGTCGGTTTTTCCCCAGAAACGCCTGCCATTGCGTCTGCTTCTGCGTGTCTTGTGCGAATTCGTCAGTCAGGCCAAATGGCACACTTGAAGGTAGCTCCGTCCTGCGGCGATCGAACGTCGCGCGGATCGCACGTTGCAGGGTCTCACCGTCGAACTCGGTGTAGCGCGTTAGTATCCAGAGATCGAAGAAATCCTTCATCCGGCTGTTTGCGATACCGAGCGCGGTGATTGCCTCCAGCTTTTCCGCCACAGTCGTATAGCGCGGATAGACGCGCAACCTTGGTGCCTGGAAATCCGGAAGCATCACGGGGTACTGGACCTCTTCCGGCCCCGGTGTGACGGCATCGCCGAAGCCGATGTCGATCTGGACCGGGCAACGTGCGCCATCGATCAGGCCGAGCAAGGTAACGCGTACGCCGGCGTAGTTGGCCTCCTTGCGAATCTCTGCGGCTTGGACTGTGTCCGGTTTGAACGTCACTCCGTCCTCGGCGTCCACCGTGCAGACATTCCTGAAGATGGTTTCGAGGTCTGGCAACTCGGTCGAGCCAAGCCCGAGGAAATCGGCGTCACGCGTGGGGCGATGTGGAATGTCGAACCACAGGTCGAACAGCAGCGCACCTTTCAGCAGGAACTGATCGGCGTAATCGGAGATGCTGAGCCGGTACAGCAGACGCTCGATGGCATACCGGATCAGGATGAGATTAAAGTCCTGCCCGGTCTCCCGAGCGCGGTTGAGCAGGCGGGCCCGCACGGAAGCGGCGACGTTTCGTCCGTTCATGGCGCACATCCCTGTGCGCCACCCTTCGGGCAGCTTTGCTGTGCAAAACATTCATCCTGATGTTTTGTCATGGCAGACTTTCCATGTAAGGGCGCATCACGTTGGTCACCCGGCAGAGCGTGGCATAGCGCCAGAGTTCATCCATGCTGACGCGCTTGGCACGCCAGGCCTCCTGCAGCGCCTCGAGTGCGACATCGAGGCCGATCTTGTTACGGAACTTGAAACAGTCAGCCACTGTGCGGGCGGCATTGGTCACGCGCACCGGCACGCCATCGATGACATGGTCCTCGACACCAACGGTCAGTGCCTCGCCTGAGAAGCGCACGATACGTAGCGGGGGATAGCCCATCTTCGGCGCACGTGCCTTGTTGGGGATGGCCAGCCAGACCTCGAACGGCGACTGCGTGGTGAGGTCGTGGAAGCGCAGCGCCGACAGCAGGCAGACGATGGCCTGCGGGTGTTTGCGCGCCACCTCGGCCAGGGCGTTGTGTTCCGAGACCGGTCGGTCCGGAAGTGCGTACAGGCCACGACCCACGCGTTCGAGTTGTCCTTGCCGCACCAGCCGCGTGAGGGCAACAGTGGGTAGCCCGCGCTCAGTCAAATCGCGTGGTCGAATGAGTCCGAGCTCGGCGGCGAGATCCAGAATGTTTTGACGCGAAGTGGCCATGCGGTCATGATGTTGCGAAATGCCGGTAGTAGTCAATAACTACCGACATAAAACAACACGTTTCGCGCGCCCCGGGCCTGAAACTCACGAAAAGGCCGATGAGGCTGAATCTTCAGCTGATCGGGAGTCTAACTCAGAATTCCCTTTATTGATCGATGTGTTAAGAACTGTAAATTGGTGGAGGCGGCGGGAGTTGAACCCGCGTCCGCTGACTCGCCACTATAGGCTCTACATGCTTAGCTTCCGTTTATTGATTTAGCGTCGCACGACCCAACGGTCAGGGTGTGGTCAGCGATCCCGATTGGTTTTAATGATTCAGCCCCGGGCGAGGCATCCACACGATCCTGCTGCTTTGCCGTTCTCTTCTCCTAGCAGGAAGCGGATTGAGAACGTAAGCGGGTTTTTTAGGCCGCTAGTGCGTAGTTTTCGTCGTTGGCAACTATAAAAGTTACTGCGATTGTTTTACGAGAGTCACAACCCTCTCGGCATGCACCGCAAGCTTTGATATCCGCGTCGAAACCAGGTCGCCCCCAATTTCGCAAGCTGATTGCAAAGTGCTGTTAGAAAAAGTCTCCTGTTTGCGCTTTCAATGGCTTAGATGGGGTCACTGTACTCTTTTTCAAGTCGAAACAACATCTGTAAGAACCCTGTCTATGTGACAGACAACGCGCTTTTTGCGATTGCCCGGCAGTTCCCAAAACATCCTGCTGCGTTACACTTGTGCCATGAAGAAGTTGCATAAATGCCTGTCAGCGCTGCTACTGGGGAGCCTGTTTTGCTGGGCCGGAGTCGCGCATGCGCTGGATGCGCGTCAGGATATCGAGCGCGCGGTGATTCTTATTGAGGCCAAAGAATATACCCTGGCCCGAACCTATCTGGCGCCTGCGCTGATTGCACCCACCATCAGTTCCAGCGAGCGCGCCCGCGCTTACTATCTGCGGGGGTTCACCTTTATGGCTCAGGGCATGCCGGTTTCGGCGCGCAAAGACTACAACCGTGCGCTGGAATTTAACCCGAACAATCCTGTCGTGCTGTTGGAGCTGGGCCGTCTGCATGGCGCCGGCCAGGGCACAGTCAAAGACGAGGCGTTGGCGCTGTCTTTTTTTGAGCGCGCCGCAGATCTGGGCTACGACCGGGCAAACTTTCATCTGGGTCGGGCATACCTTTATGGCCAGGGGGTGGCAAAGAACGTAGAAGCTGCTCGTACTGCGCTGCTGACAGCGGCGCAGCAGGATCACCTGTTTGCCATGATGCTGCTGGCTTCCAGCTATCGCATTGCGCATGTGACGGATCCACAGCCCGACCTTGCCCTTGCGTGGTACGAAAAAGCCCACGCGGCAGGCGCACCTGCCGCTTTATTGTCCATGGGTTTCATGTACGCCAATGGCGAGGTTGGCGAGCCGGATCCAAGCCGAGCTGCTGCTTTGTATCAACAGGCGTTGGATGCAGGCTTTACCCCGGCAGCGGTGCATCTGGCTTATGCCTATCTAACGGGTAGCGGGGTCGAGGAAAATCCGGAGACCGCGCTCAAACTCTACAATCTGGCCGCAGCGGAGGGCATCACCGATAGTTTTGTGGGTCTGGGCCATCTGTATGAATACGGCCTGGGGGTGAAGCAGGATCTTGCCCAGGCACAAAGCTGGTACGAACAGGGGGCAGCCGCTGGCGATGAAGATGCAATGCGGCGCCTGGTGTCCTTTTTCCTGCGTCAGGACACAGCCGAGGCACGGGCGCAGGCGTTGAACTGGTCGAGTAAGGCTGCTGACACAGGCAGCGCACAGTCCCGCAACGATTATGCCTGGTTGCTGGCAACGTCCAAATTTGAAGGCTTACGCAACGGTACACTGGCTGTGGATCAGGCTTCTAAAGCGGTAGAACAACTGCCAACCGCTGCATTTCTTGACACTCTGGCGGCAGCCTATGCCGAGCTGGGTAATTTTGAGCTGGCTATATCTACCCAGAGGCGGGCGATAGCGTCGATCGCTGAGGACGAAAACGAGCTCACCGAGCAGTTAGAGGAACGCCTGCGTCTGTATGAGCGCAGCGAACCCTGGCGGGAGTAGCGGGTTTCTGGTAAAAAGCCCAGCGCATGTAGAAACCTTTCACTGACGTTTCACCCACGCAAAAGTTCCATCTGATAACAGGGTTGCCGACTTGAGCATAGAACAACGCCGCACAGAAGAAGTGTTTGCCATCATTCAGGAACTGGTCGCCGGTGGCAAAACCAGGCTGCGTCCGGGTGACGTGAACACCGTGCTGCGGGAACGCAACTCTCCGATGGGCACCTGGGCGGTGCGGGCTGAGTTTACCCGTCTTGAGGAGCAGGGGCATATCAGCTGCGATGCACAAACCGGAGACTGGCAGCTGCTGGAATCCGCGCCCATGAAAGATGCGGGCTGAACGGTGCAGACCTCAGTAGATCTGAGCTCGCTTCCCGCGATAAAGAAACGCGGGCGTATTGCGATTTTAAAATCCAAATGGTACCCGGAATATGTCAACAACATGGCTTCTGCGTGTGTTGAGGTGTTAAGCCAGTATGGGTACAGGAAAATTGATCAGCACACGCTACCAGGATCACTGGAATTGCCGCTGGCCGCTCGCGATCTGTTAAGCCTTGATGAGAAAAAAGAAATTGATGCGATTATCTGCTTCGGTGTGATTGTCAAAGGCGAAACGCTGCATTTTGAAATGATCAGCAATGAGTGTATGCGCGGTCTGGGCGATGTCATGCATGAGTTTCGCCGCCCGATTGTGGTCGAAGTTTTGCCGGTGTTTGATATTGCTCAAGCCCAGGCACGGGCCGCGGATGATGAATTCAATAAAGGCATAGAGGCTGCCGCCTGCGCCATTGAAATGGTTGCCTGGCGCCAGCAGGTGGGCTGCTGAGCGGCTGTTTTAGTTGTGCGCCTTCATCAGGCGCTGCTTGTCTCGCTGCCAGTCCTGATCTCTTTTTGTAGCGCGTTTGTCGTGTTGTTGCTTACCCTTGCCCAAAGCAATTTCGCATTTAACCTTGTTACCTTTCCAGTACATTGCGGTCGGTACGCAGGTATAACCTTTCTGTTGTGTCGCGGCAAAAATCTGAGCCAGTTCGCGCGCGTGCAGCAGCAGCTTGCGGTTGCGTTGCGGTTCGGGCAGCACGTGTGTCGAGGCGCTGGTCAACGGTGTGATGTTAGCCCCAGCCAGGTAAGCCTCACCTTTGTGTAAATTGATAAATGCTTCGGTAATCTGCACGCGACCATCTCGAATGGCTTTCAGCTCCCATCCCTGTAACGCGATTCCCGCTTCAAATTTCTGCTCCAGGAAAAATTCATGGCGTGCGCGTTTATTCAACGCAATGGTTGTGGAAGGCGTCCCTTTTTTTGTGGTTCTGCTCAAAGCGGCATTCGCTGTGGTTATCGGGCGTTAGTGGGCGCGGGAGTATATCAGTTTGATGTGCAAGTAGTAGAATAGCGCCTCCACTGCACTGCGATAAGAAAATAGATATGGCATTGGCATCAGATTCAAGACACGGCATGTGGTCGTCACGTTGGTTGTTTATTCTCGCTGCCGCAGGTTCTGCGGTGGGCATTGGTAATATCTGGAAGTTTCCATATATGGCCGGCGAAAACGGTGGTGGCTCGTTTGTGCTGATCTACCTGATCTGTGTCGCCTTTGTGGGTATCCCGATCATGATGTCCGAAGTCATGTTAGGGCGCGCGGGCCGAACCAGCCCCATTAATGCGATGCGCAAACTGACGCAGATGGGCAATCGCAGTCCACTGTGGGTCATGATTGGCTGGATGGGCGTATTGGCGGGCTTCCTGATTCTATCCTACTACGCAGTTATTGCCGGTTGGGCCATGAACTATGTCTGGGTCAGTGGCATTGGCACCTTTGCCGGCGCTTCACCTGAGGCGGTCGGCACAACCTTTGATAATTTTCTGGCGGACCCCTGGCAACTCATTCTGTGGCAGACCGTATTTATGGCGCTCACCATCTGGATTGTTGGGAAAGGCGTCACCAAAGGTCTGGAGGCAGCGATCCGCCTGTTCATGCCGATGCTGTTTCTGTTGCTGCTGGTGCTGCTGGGCTACAGCGTGACCTCAGGCGGGTTCCAGCAGGGGTTTGATTTCATGTTCCATCTGGACATGGACGCCTTCACCAATCCGGAAATATGGCTGATTGCGATGGGTCAGGCGTTTTTCACGCTGAGCCTGGGTATGGGTGCCATGATGGCGTACGGCGCCTATGTGCCTGAGGATGCAGGCATTGGCGGCATGGTGATCACGATTGCTGTTCTCGATACCCTGGTTGCGGTGTCCGCTGGTCTCGCCATTTTTCCGATCGTGTTTGCAAATGGGCTGGATGCGGCCCAGGGCCCTGGGCTGATGTTTGTTACCGTTCCCTTGGCGTTTGGTCAGTTACCTCTTGGTATTGTGTTCGGTACCTTGTTTTTCGTGCTGGTGACGTTTGCGGCACTGACCTCCGCTATTTCTATCTCGGAGCCCGCGCTGGCGTATCTGGTGGAAGAATACAACGCCAAGCGTAAACGCGTTGCCATCAGCCTCGGTGTGATCTGCTGGATCCTCGGGTTAGGCACGGTGTTCTCCTTTAACATCTGGGCGGACGTATTTGTCGTCGGTCAGCTCACGGTGTTCGATTTTATCGACTACGTGTCGCAGAACATCATGCTGCCGCTTGGCGGGATGTTGATTGCTTTGTTTGCCGTCTGGATGGTGCCAAAAACGGTGCTGCAGAAGCAGCTGGGTTTTGATGCCGGCTTACAGTTTGTTTTATGGCGCCTGATAGGCGGCATTGTTGCGCCGTTAGGTGTGGCTGCGGTTTTTGTCTACAGCCTGTGGCCAATGATTCAGGGTCTGTTGAATCCGTGAAAACCCTTGAGCGATCGGCATTGCTGGAAGTGCCGGCGCCGGTAGCTTATGCCGTGATTGTTGATGTGTTGAAATATCCGGAGTTTGTGGCTGGCTGTGAACAGGTGGAAATTCTGCAGGCAACGCCTACCGGGCTCATCGCACAGGTATCCGTTGCAGGCAGGGGGTTGCGTGAATCTTTTGTCACGGAAAACATACACGAACCCTTTGAGTCTATTGTCATGTCGTTGCGCGAAGGTCCGTTTGAGGTGCTTGAAGGCCGCTGGCAGCTGACGGCGCTGGGCGATCTGGGCTGCCGTGTTGATCTGCGTATAGATTTTGTGCCGAAAGGCATCATCGCACGCATTCTCAGCGGATTCACCGATCGTCTTGCAGACAAGTTGGTGGACGCCTTCAGCGATCGTATTCTGTGGGAGCACCAGCAGAACAGATGAGACAGGAGCAGCACGACAGTCAACGCGAGGATCAGCACATGGAAGTTGAGGTGGCCTATGCAACACCTGCTTCTCAGACGCTGCGGGTGATGCAGGTGCCGGTGGGTACAACAGTACACGCTCTGTTGCAGCAGATTAAGCGGCAGGCACCTTTTGCTGATCTGGATCTGAGTGCTCACCAGGTCGGCATATTCGGTCAGGTGTGTGAGCGCGAACGCGTTCTGGTTGCAGGCGATCGCCTGGAGATTTATCGACCTCTGATCATGGATGCCAAGGCAGCGCGCCTGGCCCGGGCTCAGCAGCAGAAAAAACGCGCGAACGTGAGGGATTGATCATCGCCTGCTGAGCGAGTATCAGCTGGTTTCGGCAACGCTGTCAGTCTCTGCTTCGGTCTGGGTGTCGCTGTCAGGGTTGGCAGACGCCGGGACCAGGTCGCCGGTAAAGTAACCCAGCACATCGTCTTCGAAGAACAGGCTCATACGGATTTCCTGATTGAAGTAGCCTGGCAGCACAACGCTGTACACATAATCCCAGCGGTCCGGATTGAAGGTATTGCGCAGCACAGGCTCACCCATAATGAAAGCCACCTGGCTGCGCGTCATGCCTGGTTTGAGTTGATCAACCATTTCCTGAGTGATCACGTTGCCCTGTTGCACGGTCACTTTGTACAGTCGCGGCAACTGAATGTTAGGCAGGCTGCAACCGGTTAATACGGCGGCAATCAGAGTCATGCAGAGGGCTCGAACCAACAACTTAGCGTCTCGACAAATTAACGTGGTTGGCGATATTACGCTGTATCAGTGGATCGCACCACCGCGAAGGGTACGGGCGTACTCCCGGGTTTCATCGGTGATGTCTGCGCCGGCCAGCATGCGGGCCAGCTCTTCGATGCGGTGCTCATCAGAAAGCGGCTGAATCTGCGTGCTGTCGCCTTTTTTAGTCACGCGATAGTGGCTGTCACCCAGGGCCGCCACCTGCGGTGCGTGGGTGATGCAGATCACCTGAGTGTGGCTGCCCAGGTCCCGCAGAATGCGACCTACGGTATCCGCGGTGGTGCCGCCGACACCCACATCAGCTTCGTCCAGAATCAGACAGGGCAGTGCGCTGTTCTGTGCTGCGACAATCTGAATACTCAGGCCAATACGCGTTTGCTCGCCGCCGGAAGCAATCTGGGTAAGAGGGCCGGCTGGGAAACTGGGGTTGGTGGTGACCATGAACTCAGCGCGCTCCAGGCCGCGCTCACCCACTTGAGGTTCAAAAGCGATGGAAAATTCACCTTTGTTGATGCCCAGAGACTGCATGAATTGCGACACCGCTTGACCAAATTGCGGCGCGGCTTTGCGTCTTTTTGTCGAGAGCGTTTTAGCCTGTTTATCGAAATCCTGTTTGAAAGCTTCCGCACGCCGGCGCATGTCGGTAAGCGACGAACCGTCTGCATCCAGTGCATCAAGGTCGGCACGCAGGGCTGCGGCGTGTGAATGCAGTGCTTCCGGCTCCACCCGATGTTTGCGGGCAAGGTCCTGAGCGATATTCAGACGTGACTCAATGGTGGCCATGGTCTCGGGATCCACAACCACTTTATCCTGGTAGTGGCGTAAATCTCTGCTGGCATCGTCTAACAGACCTAGCGCGGAACCAAGATTGGCCTGGCCGGAGATCAGGTCCGGGTGTTCGTCATCAATCTTCTGAATCACACGCACGGCGTGGCGCAGATCGTCCAGTTCTTCAAGTTGATCAAGTGCCTGCTGCAGGCTTGCAAGGGTTGTGTGCGCGCGGCTTAAGCGCTTGTGGTCCTGCTCGAGAACACTGAACTCATCCGCTTTGAGATCAAATTCTTCCAGCTCCTGGAGCTGGTAAGCCAGCAGATCCTGTCGATCAGCTGCACTGGCAAGCTTTTCCTCCAGTGTATGGATGGCCTGCAGTTCAGCCTGCCAGTTGCGATACACAGAACCCACCTCAGCTGCCAATCTGGTCAGGTCCGCATATTCATCCAGCAGGGTCAGCTGTGTATTGCGATTGGCCAGCCGCAGGTGTTCATGCTGGCCGTGAATGTCGACCAGCTGTTCACCCAGTTCTTTCAGGAAAGCAGTGGTGACAGGAATGCCATTCACAAAAGCCCGGGAGCGGCCCTGACTGGAGACCACGCGGCGTACCAGTACCTGCTCCGGTGTCTCGCCGAGGAGTTCAGCATCTGCCAGTTGTGCCTGCACGATCGGCAGGTGCGTTAAATCGAATTCTGCGCAAACGTCCGCTTTTTCTGCGCCCGGGCGAATCACTTCCGTGCGTGCGCGTTCGCCCAGCAGCAGGCCAAGCGCGTTCAGAAGTATCGACTTGCCCGCACCGGATTCGCCGGTGATGGTGGTCAGGCCTGGGTTGAAGTCAATGTCCAGGCTGGTGACAAGGACAAAGTTTTGCAGGGTCAGTTGCTTGAGCATGGCAATTTACCGGTGGTAGTGTCCAAGCGTAACCTAAGCGGGTCGAACAGTTCACTAATTCTGATGCGCAAACGCCACGGCCCTGGTATATAAAAGAGGTAAGTCAAGTCGGCAAATAATTGCGATTGCACAATACGGGTACAAGAGATGGCTAAAAAAGAACTCATCGATAATCAGGTTGATCCCCGTGCGCAACAGCTTTTCAAGCTGCTGGTTGAGCAGTACATTGCAGATGGCTTGCCGATTGCCTCCAAAACGCTGGCGACACGACCTGAGGTCACCGTGTCTTCTGCCACGGTGCGCAATATCATGGGGGACCTGGAGGCCATGGGGCTGGTCAAGTCTCCACATACTTCGGCCGGCAAGGTGCCCACCACCCAGGGCTACCGCTTTTTTGTAGATACTCTTCTGCGCGTTGAGCCTTTTGCGGAATCCCGGATTAAAGAAATCGAAGCAGAGCTTAATCCGGATCTTGCCCCGTCGGAGCTGGTGGCTTCGGCGTCAGAACTGCTCTCCCAGATCACCCAGATGACCTGTGTGATCACCACGCCCCTGCGTAATCAGGTCAATTTGCGACACGTTGAATTTGTACGCCTTGATGAAGAACGGGTGCTGGTGATTCTGGTACTCAACGATCGCGAAGTGCAGAATCGGGTCATCCACACTGAACGTGAATATTCCGCGGTTGAGCTGACCCAGGCGGCAAATTACATCAACCGCGAATTTGGTGGCAGCGCGCTCATCGATATTCGCAAAGCGCTTGTGCAGAGCATGCAGGCGGATAAGGATCACATGGACACGCTGATGCAGACCGCGCTGGACATGGCTGCGGCAACTTTTGCAGAAGATCCTGCAGAGCGTGACCCGGACCTGCTCGTCAAAGGCGAAAACAGGCTGCTGGATTTCAGCACCGATACAGACCAGGTGAAAAGTCTGTTTGATGCCATCTCGCACAAAGGGCGGGTGCTGCATCTGCTTGATCGGTGCCTGCAGAGCAGTGGCGTACAGTTGTTCATCGGCGATGAATCCGGCTATCAGCCACTGGGCGATGCGTCTGTTGTCACCTCAGCCTACGAAGTCAATGGCGAAGTGGCGGGTGTTCTGGGTGTGATCGGCCCAACCCGCATGCACTACTCGGACGTGATTCCGGTAGTGGACGTCACCGCCCGCCTGTTGAGTGCGGCCATGCGACGTGCCTGAAAGACGCGTATAAGCCCGATACAAAAAAAGTCTCTCCCACCCTTGTAATTTGCCTTAAGCGTCCTCAGATAAGACGGTCGAATCTGACAGCAGGGGCGGCCGATGGCGCAAGAAGAAAATAATCAGGACAATCCCGAAACAACCGTTGACCAGACCGACGAGGGTAGCAGGGACAGCAGTGATCCTGTCGCCGATGCACAAGGCGCTGGCGCGGAAGAGATTGCTGAACTCAAAGACCAGGTACTGCGTAGCCTGGCAGAGATGGAAAACGTTAAACGCAGGGCCGCCCGTGATATCGAAAACGCACATAAATTTGCCATTGAGAAACTGCTGGGTGATCTGTTTCCAGTGGTCGATAGCCTCGAAAAAGCCGTGGAAACGGCCGAACAGACAGAAGGCGCTGAGCCGATTGCCCAGGGTGTATCTCTGTCGCTGAAGTTGTTTGTCGATACGCTTGCCAAGTCAGGCGTTAAGCAGATTGATCCCATCGGAGAACCATTTGACCCACAGGTGCACGAGGCGATGACCATGGTGCCCAATCCTGCAGCAGAGCCCAATTCAGTGATGGATGTGATGCAGAAAGGCTATCTGTTGAATGGCCGTCTGGTCAGAGCCGCAAAAGTCATTGTCGCCAAAGCGCCGGACGCCTGAAAAAGGCCGGTTTGCGCCCTTGAAGTTAAACAGTTCGACCAAATATAGAGCAACAAGTTAAGAATATCCCGGCAGGGAATTGTGGAGAAAAGATAATGGGTAAGATTATTGGCATTGACCTCGGCACCACCAACTCGTGTGTCGCTGTCATGGAGGGCGGTGAGCCCCGCGTGATTGAAAACTCAGAAGGTGATCGCACGACACCTTCCGTTATCGCGTACACCGAAGATGGTGAAATTCTGGTTGGCCAGAACGCCAAACGCCAGGCGGTGACCAACCCCACCAACACGCTGTTTGCAGTGAAGCGTCTGATAGGACGTAAGTTCAAAGATGACGTGGTGCAGAAAGACATCAAAATGGTGCCTTACAAAATCACCGAAGCATCTAACGGCGATGCCTGGATAGAAGTCAAAGGCGAAAAACTTGCGCCTCCGCAGGTGTCTGCTGAAACCCTGAAAAAGATGAAGAAGACGGCGGAAGAATATCTGGGTGAAGAAGTCACCGAAGCGGTGATTACCGTGCCGGCTTATTTCAACGACTCTCAGCGCCAGGCAACCAAAGACGCCGGTAAGATTGCCGGTCTGGAAGTGAAGCGGATCATCAACGAACCTACCGCAGCAGCGCTGGCTTACGGTCTCGACAAGAAGCGTGGCGATGCCAAAGTGGCAGTGTATGACCTCGGTGGCGGTACCTTTGACGTGTCGATTATCGAAATCGCAGAAGTAGACGGTGAACACCAGTTTGAAGTGTTGTCGACCAATGGTGACACCTTCCTCGGTGGTGAAGATTTCGATCTGCGCATCATTGATTACCTTGCAGACGAGTTCAAGAAAGACAATGGTGTGGATCTGCACAACGATCCGCTGGCATTGCAGCGTCTTAAAGAGGCGGCTGAGAAAGCGAAAATTGAGCTCTCCAACAGCCAGCAGACTGAGATAAACCTGCCCTATATTACCGCCGACCAGACGGGTCCCAAGCACCTGGTGCTGAAGCTGACTCGCGCCAAATTGGAATCGTTGGTTGAGGATCTGGTGCAGCGCACGATCAGCCCGATACAGACGGCTCTGGATGATGCCAGCCTGACCATCAGCGATATCAATGATGTGATTCTGGTGGGTGGCCAGACCCGCATGCCTTTGGTGCAGGAAAAAGTGAAAAGCTTTTTTGGCAAAGACGCCCGTCGGGACGTCAACCCTGATGAAGCGGTTGCCATAGGCGCAGCGATACAGGCAGCGGTTCTTGCAGGTGATGTCACCGACGTGCTGTTGCTCGATGTGACGCCGTTGTCCCTGGGTATTGAAACTCTGGGTTCGGTCATGAGTGTGTTGATCGAAAAGAACACAACGATCCCGACCAAGAAAACTCAGACCTTTTCAACGGCAGACGATAACCAGACGGCGGTCACCATTCATGTGCTGCAGGGTGAGCGCAAACAGGCGGGTCAGAACAAGTCACTGGGACAGTTCAATCTCGAAGATATACCTCCAGCACCCCGCGGAATGCCGCAGATTGAGGTAGCGTTTGACCTGGATGCCAACGGTATTCTGAACGTGTCCGCAAAAGACAAAGCCACCGGTAAAGAGCAGTCGATTGTGATCAAAGCGTCCAGCGGCCTGTCTGATGAAGAGATCGAGCAGATGATACGTGATGCCGAAGCCCACTCTGAAGAGGACAAGAAGTTTGAAGAGATGGTGGGCCTGCGGAATCAGGCGGACAGCCTGGTGCACGGCGCCCGCAAAGCGGTAGAAGATGCGGGTGACAAAGCTTCTGCGGAAGAAAAAGAAGCCATCGAAAGCGCGGCAAAAGAACTGGAAGAAGCGCTCAAGAACGGCGACAAAGAAAGCATTGAAGCCAAAATGCAGACTTTGTCTCAGGCCTCTGCGGGACTTGCGCAGAAGATGTATGAAGCTGAAGCTGCCCAGGCAGGCGCTGCACCCGGAGCGGATGACGGCGCTCAGAATGCTTCAGGTGGCCCGGACGATGCGGTAGATGCGGAGTTTGAAGAGGTCAAAGACGAAGATAAGAAGTAAGCTTCTTTTTCGAGCCTGTCTCGTAGCGCGGCGCCTGCTTCTCGGCAGGTGCCGCGTTTGTCATATATACGCGGCAGCAAAATAAAATGGGTAGCAGCGGCCACCAGCACCGCTGAAACCAGAAGAAGCTGAATAAAAAAGAATTAGAGCGAATTATGTCCAAGCGAGATTACTACGAAGTACTAGGCATCAGTCGAGACGCCTCGGACGAGGAACTCAAAAAAGCTTATCGTCGCTTGGCGATGAAATACCATCCTGATCGCAACTCCGACGACCCGCAGTCAGACGAAAAGTTCAAAGAAGCCTCAGAAGCGTACGAAATTTTATCCAATCGCGAAAAGCGCCAGGCCTACAATCAGTTTGGTCACGCCGGCGTCGATCCGAATCAGGGCGGCGGACAGGGTTTTGAAGGTAATTTCGGCGATATCTTTGGTGATGTCTTTGGTGACATTTTTGGTGGTGGCCGTGGAGGTCGTAGCGCCAATGGTATGTCCCGCGGATCAGACCTGCGCTACAACATGCAACTGGATCTGGAACAGGCGGTGAGCGGTGATACCGTGGAAATACGCATTCCGGTGCTGACCACCTGCGAAGATTGTGATGGCAGCGGTGCGGCGCCGGGTACCAAGCCCAGTACCTGTCCGGATTGTCAGGGTGCTGGTCAGATTCGAGTGTCGCAAGGCTTTTTCTCATTGCAACAAACCTGTCCACGTTGTCGCGGTCAGGGTCGGATAGTCAGCGACCCGTGTCGCAGGTGTGGGGGTGCAGGGCGAGCAGAAAAACGTAAAACCCTGTCGGTGAAAGTCCCTGCCGGGGTGGACACCGGCGATCGCATCCGTCTCAGCGGAGAAGGCGAAGCGGGTATGAATGGTGGCCCGCCAGGGGATCTTTATGTGCAGATTGACGTGCGCGAACATGCCATTTTTGCTCGTGACGGCCGCAATCTCTATTGTGAGGTGCCGATATCCATTGTTGATGCGGCGCTGGGCGGTGAGCTTGAGGTGCCGACCCTTGATGGTCGGGTAAAGCTGAAAATTCCCAGCGAAACGCAGACCGGCAAGATTTTCCGCCTGCGCGGCAAAGGCGTCACCCAGGTGCGTGGCGGCGGCGTTGGTGACCTTCTATGCAAGGTGGTTGTAGAGACGCCGGTGAAACTGACCGATCGCCAGAAAGAACTGCTGCAGGAACTGAAAACCTCGCTCAGCGAAAGCGCCAAACACTCGCCGCGGGAAAAGTCCTGGTTTGATGGGGTAAAGAATTTTTTTGACGGATTGACCGGCTGATGCTGCGTGTCGCGGTAACCGGCGCTGCCGGTCGTATGGGCAGAACGCTGATACAGGCCCTCACCGACAGTGATGATCTGCAGCTTGGTGCTGCTTTTGAACACCAGGCCAGCGAGGCCCTGGGTGCGGATGCAGGTGAGCTTGCGGGTGTTGGTACACTGGGCATCCCGATTACATCGTTGGACCAGGCCAGCCCCGCAGAGTTTGAAGTTGTCATAGATTTCACCGCGCCTTCAGCAACGCTTGAGCTGGCAGAGTTTTGTGCCCGGGCAGGCAAAGGCATGGTGATTGGTACCACCGGCTTTACCGATGCCGAACTCAAGCAGCTCGAGCACGCGGCGGAACAGGTGCCCTTGTTCATGTCCCCCAATATGAGCGTTGGCGTGAATCTGACGTTTAAACTCATCGAGATGGCTGCGCGCGCATTGGGTGATGAGGTCGACGTTGAAGTCATTGAAGCGCACCATCGGCACAAGGTGGATGCACCGTCCGGCACTGCCGTGCACATGGGCAAGGTCCTGGCCGAGGCGCTGGATCGTAACCTTGAACAAGACGCGATATACGGTCGGCAGGGGATCACTGGCGCGCGCGAGCGAAACACCATAGGGTTTTCTACAATCCGCGGTGGTGACATTGTTGGTGAGCATACGGTCATGTTCATTGGCGAGGGTGAACGCCTGGAGATTACCCATCGGGCTTCGAGCCGCATGAATTTTGCCCTGGGCGCGCTGCGTGCGGTGCGTCACATCCACGACAAAGCGCCAGGCAAATACAACATGCAGACACTTTTAGACATCTAAGTCACAGTTTTTTGCTGATTTTTTTCACCCAGGTGAGTAGACTCTCGGCCTTAAGTTCAACCCGACGTGGAATGCCTGAGAGTAGGCCACGCCCACCGAAGCAACGCACCAGTTGAGCCCGGTTAAATCGCGCGCCTAAGACGCGAATGCAGTTGGTCAAAGCACCGACAAACAAAAAGGGAAGCTCACTTGATACCGGCATTACTCGCTTTAGAGGACGGTAGTGTTTTTTACGGCCAGTCGATTGGGATCGAAGGATCCACCGTTGGCGAAGTGGTGTTCAACACTGCGATGACGGGCTACCAGGAAATCCTCACGGACCCGTCTTACGCGCAGCAGATTGTGACCCTGACCTACCCCCAGATCGGCAATACCGGATGTACTCCGGAAGACTTTGAATCGGACCGCATCTGGAGTGCAGGTCTGGTGATTCGTCAGACGCCACGTCGCTTAAGTAACTGGCGTGCCAAAACTTCACTGCAGCAACTGTTGCGCAACGAAGACGTTGTCGCCATCGCTGACGTGGATACGCGAAGGCTGACAAAGCTGATTCGTGAAAAGGGCGCACTGGCGGGCTGTATCATCGCGGGTCCGGATGCCGGCACTGATGAAGGCAGGGACAACGCGCTGACCAAAGCGAGGGCGTTTCCAGGTCTCAAAGGCATGGATCTGGCTAAAGAGGTCACCGGTCCGCAGCGATCGTGGACCGAAACCAGCTGGACGCTGGAGGAAGGTTACGGCACCGCAGGTGAAACACCTTATAAGGTCGTGGCGTACGATTTTGGCGTCAAGCGCAACATATTAAGGCTGTTGGCCAGTCGCGGATGTGACCTGACTGTGGTACCTGCGAAGACCACAGCTGCGGAAGTCCTGGCGATGAAACCAGATGGCGTCTTTCTTTCCAATGGTCCGGGTGATCCGGAACCTTGCGACTACGCCATCGCAGCGATTAAAGAACTGCTCGCGCATAAAATACCCATATTTGGCATCTGTCTGGGCCATCAGCTGTTATCGCTGGCCAGTGGTGCCAGGACGCTGAAGATGTCGCACGGCCATCATGGGGCCAATCACCCGGTGCAGGACAGCGATTCAAGGCAGGTCATCATCACCAGCCAGAACCATGGCTTTGCGGTAGACGGCGACAGCCTGCCGAATAACTTACGCTGCACCCATGTGTCGCTGTTTGATGGCACGGTTCAGGGGGTGGCGCGCACCGATGTGCCGGCCTTTGGTTTTCAGGGGCATCCAGAGGCGAGCCCAGGTCCACAGGACTGCGTTTATTTGTTTGATAAATTCATCGACATGATGGCGGGTGGACAAGCGGATGCCTAAAAGAACTGACATAGACAGTATTCTGATTCTGGGCGCCGGCCCCATTGTCATCGGTCAGGCCTGCGAGTTTGACTATTCCGGTGCGCAGGCATGTAAAGCGCTGCGGGAAGAGGGTTATCGGGTGATCCTGGTCAATTCCAATCCCGCCACCATCATGACCGACCCGGCCATGGCTGATGCGACCTACATCGAACCGGTGGAATGGCGCACCGTTGCCGCCATCATCGAACAGGAGAAGCCCGCAGCACTGTTACCCACCATGGGTGGGCAGACAGCGCTGAACTGTGCCCTGGACCTGGTCCGGGAAGGCATTTTAGATAAGCATAATGTTGAGCTCATAGGTGCCAGCCAGGATGCGATTGATAAAGCGGAAGACCGTGAGCGTTTTGATCGGGCCATGAAACGCATTGGTCTGGATACGGCACGTTCCGCCATTGCTCACAGCCTGGAAGAAGCGCTGCAGGTGCAGAGTCAACTGGGTTTCCCCTGTGTCATCAGACCGTCGTTCACTATGGGTGGCAGTGGTGGAGGCATCGCCTACAACTCTGAAGAGTTTATCGAAATCTGCAATCGTGGCCTGGAACTATCTCCAACCTCAGAGCTGCTGATAGATGAATCTCTGGTCGGGTGGAAAGAATTTGAGATGGAGGTGGTGCGTGATCATAAAGATAACTGCATCATCGTCTGTTCTATTGAAAACCTTGATCCGATGGGTGTACATACCGGTGACAGCATCACGGTTGCACCCGCGCAGACGCTGACTGACAAAGAATATCAGCTGCTCAGAAATGCATCCATTGCGGTGCTGCGGGAAATCGGTGTGGATACCGGTGGTTCCAATGTGCAGTTTGCCATTGACCCGGATACCGGTCGCACGGTTGTCATCGAAATGAATCCCCGGGTGTCACGCTCTTCGGCCCTTGCATCCAAGGCGACGGGATTCCCGATTGCTAAAGTGGCTGCCAAGCTGGCCGTCGGTTATACCCTTGATGAGCTGGACAACGACATTACCGGCGGCATCACACCTGCTTCGTTCGAGCCCAGTATCGACTACGTTGTCACAAAAATCCCGCGTTTCACCTTTGAAAAATTTGTTCAGGCGGATGCCCGCTTAACCACGCAGATGAAATCTGTTGGTGAAGTGATGGCGATAGGCAGAACCTTCCAGGAATCCATGCAGAAAGCCCTGCGGGGGCTTGAAACAGGTATGTCCGGCTTTGATCCGGTTCTGGATGCGAGCGTTGATAAAGAGGTATTGAATGCAACTCTGAAAAGGGAGTTAGGCACGCCCAGTGCACTGCGGGTCTGGTATGTAGCGGATGCGTTTCGTGCCGGATGGGCGTTGGAAGATATTTTTGAATCAACCAAAATCGACCCCTGGTTTCTTGCCGAAATTGAAGACCTCATCAATACGGAGCTGAGTCTGGCGAACGTATCTGCGATCGCTCTCAGCAAAGACGACTGGTATCGCTTGAAGCGCAAAGGATTTTCTGATGCGCGTCTTGGTCAGCTCCTGGCAACAGACGAAAGTGAAATTCGACAGCTGCGCCAGGCTTTGGATGTCAGGCCCGTGTATCGGCGTGTGGATACCTGTGCAGCGGAGTTCCCCGCCAGCAGCGCCTATATGTACTCGACCTATGAAGAAGAGTGTGAATCACTGCCTTCGCAGCGCAAAAAAATCATGGTACTGGGCGGCGGTCCGAATCGGATTGGCCAGGGCATCGAGTTTGATTACTGCTGTGTGCATGCCGCCCTCGCCATGCGCGAAGATGGTTATGAAACCATTATGGTGAACTGTAATCCGGAGACGGTATCAACTGACTACGATACCTCGGATCGGTTGTATTTTGAGCCGGTCACACTGGAAGATGTGCTGGCGATCTGCGATGTGGAACAACCCGTTGGCGTGATCGTTCAATTTGGTGGCCAGACGCCGCTGAAGCTGGCCAATGATCTGGAAGCAGCCGGCGTGCCCATCATTGGCACCTCACCTGATGCCATTGATCGGGCTGAAGACCGGGAGCGCTTTCAGCAACTGGTGGAAAAACTGGATCTTCGTCAGCCGGCCAACCGTGTCGCATCGAGTGCTTATCAGGGTATTGAGCGTGCCCAGGCCATTGGCTACCCGATTGTTGTGCGACCTTCCTACGTGCTGGGTGGTCGGGCGATGGAAATCGTTTACAACGATGATGAGCTCATGCAGTACATGCAGAATGCCGTTGACGTATCCAACGACTCTCCTGTATTGCTGGATCGATTTCTGGATCAGGCTGTAGAAGTGGATGTTGATGCGGTCTGCGACGGTCAGCAGGTGGTGATCGGCGCAATCATGCAGCACATTGAACAGGCAGGTATTCACTCCGGCGACTCAGCCTGTTCGCTGCCCCCCTACAATCTGCCCATGCACATCCAGGACATCATTCGTACGCAGGTTGCGCAAATCGCGCTTGAACTGGGTGTGGTGGGTCTGATGAATGTACAGATGGCGGTGCAGGGTGAAGATGTGTTTGTGCTGGAAGTGAATCCGCGCGCATCGCGCACCGTGCCGTTTGTGTCCAAATGTATCGGCGTTTCCCTGGCCAAAGTGGCTGCCCGCTGTATGGCCGGCACCACGCTTGCGCAACAGAACTTCACAGCGGAGATCATCCCCACTGTATTTAATGTCAAAGAATCGGTCTTCCCCTTTAATAAATTTCCTGGTGTTGACCCGATTCTCGGCCCGGAGATGAAATCCACCGGTGAAGTGATGGGTGTGGGTCAGACCTTTGGCGAAGCCTTTGGCAAAGCCTCCCTGGGTGCTGGCGAAGTCCTGCCGGAGCGAGGCCGGGTTTTCATCAGCGTTAAAGATTCGGACAAAAAAAACCTGCCGAATATTGCACAGTTGCTGATCGATCAGGGTTTCACGCTGGTGGCGACCCGTGGTACTCAACGCACTCTGGAAAGGGCCGGCATCAGCTGTTCTAACATCAGTAAAGTCAACGAAGGGCGTCCCGACGTATCGGATATGGTGAAGAACGATCAGATCGATCTGATCATCAATACCACCGAAGGCCGCAAATCCATTGCTGATTCAGCGGTAATCCGGCGTCTCGCTTTGCAGAAGAAAATTTGTTACACCACTACTCTGGCAGGCGGTGAAGCCATTGCGATTGCCATTACTCAGGGTCGGGGCGATCGCGTCAGGCGGCTGCAGGATATTCACGCTGCTTTATAATCGATGTACAGGGCTAACTTTCATTTAACCGATTTAACGGCCAAATTATGCCAACCCCAATGACCTTAGAAGGCGCAGAGAATCTGCGCGAAGAACTGCAACATCGTAAAAGTGTGCTGCGTCCTGAGATCACCCAGGCCATTGCCGAAGCGCGTGAGCACGGTGATTTGAAAGAAAATGCCGAGTACCACGCGGCACGTGAGCAGCAGGGTTTCAATGAAGGCCGGATTCAGGATATTGAAGGTAAGCTGGCCGATGCGCAGATTATCGACGTTTCAAAACTGCCTAAAGGCGAGAAGGTGATCTTTGGTGTCACCGTTACTTTGCTGGACGTCGAGCGCAATGAAGAAACCACCTACAAAATTGTCGGCGAAGATGAGGCGGATCTGAAAGTCGGCAAAATTTCTGTCATGTCACCTATCGCCCGCGCGTTGATCGGTAAAAGTGTGGGTGATGCGGTCTCGGTGGTCACCCCGGGTGGAGAACGCGAGTACGAAATAGATCGGGTCGAGTATCGCTAAAGCGATCCGTTGAAACGATTTGCAAAGAACAGTTCGCTGATCGCAGCCCAGGCCGCGCGACGGGTTAAGAGGCGAAGCGCTTGACGTTGGACAGCTTGGGGTTGGCTTTGGGGTTGTCGCGGTAAAAGACAAAAACCCGCCCGATCCGCTGAACGATTTCTGCTTGACAGGCAGCGGCAAGAGCATGAGCTGCTGCATCTCTGGTCTGCCGGTCGCTGATGGATATTTTCACCTTGATCAGTTCGTGGTCTTTTAACGCTCTTTGTGTCTCCAGTTCGACGCCCGGGGTAACCCCTTGATCTCCAATCAGAATCACACTGTCCAGATGGTGAGCGATCTGGCGAAGAGACTTTTTTTCACGACTTAACATTTTTCACGGCTGAAAGAGGCATTGCGGTATTCTACGCGGATCATGGCAAAACGCACTAAATCAAGCTCGCGCTGGCTGCAGCGGCAGAACAAAGACTATTTTGTGCGCGCCGCTCAGGATCAGGGCCAGGTGTCCCGTGCGCATTTTAAACTGCTGCAGCTTGATCAGCGTTTCAAACTGATCAAAGCCAACGCCAGAGTGCTCGAATTAGGTGCTGCACCGGGAGGCTGGACCCAATATCTGCAGGATCGGTTGTCCAGTGGGTTGCTTATCGCTGTTGATCCTCTGCCGATTACGGCAGCAATGAATACACTGGTTATCGAAGGCCGGGCCGGCGAGCCCGTGGTGGATGAGGCCATCCAGAAGGCGCTGCAGGGCGAGTCTTTAGACCTTGTTTTATCGGACATGGCCCCCAATATATCCGGAGTGAGAGCCGTCGATCAGGCGCGTGCAATGGATCTGGCCGACGTTGCTCTGCTGGCCAGCCAGCGGTGGCTGAAACCACGCGGTACGATGGCCATAAAAGCCTTTCAGGGCGAAGGATTGGACCAGTGGGTGAAAGAGCGCAGAACGCAATTTGCCAGGGTCTCTGTGACCAAGCCCAAAGCCTCGAGACCAGAATCCCGCGAAGTGTTTGTTGTCGCACAAGGTTTTCTGGGTTCACAGGACGATCACGAGACTTTGGTGTAATCTTGGGGTCTAAATTTAACAACGGTTGACGAAAAGCAACATCGAGGATAACCCCTTGTCAGATATGGGAAAAAATTTATTACTGTGGCTCATCATCGCGGCAGTGCTGTTAACAGTTTTCAACAATTTCAACGTTGAACCCCAGCAGGAGCCGATGGCGTACTCCGAGTTTGTGAAGGCGGTCAATGCCGGTCAGATTCGTGAAGCCCAGATTCAGGGTGACAAGATCACTGCGCTGGATGGCAGCGGCAACCGAATGGTTGTGGTCTGGCCCCAGAACGATGACAAATTGATCAGTGAGCTGATCGACAATAACGTGGTCACGACAGTCCTGGAGCCGGAAAAGCAGAGTTTCTGGAGCCAGCTGCTGATTGCGAGTTTCCCGATTCTGATCATCATTGCGGTATTCATGTTGTTCATGCGTCAGATGCAGGGCGGTGGCAGTGGTCGCGGTGGTCCCATGGCCTTTGGTCGCAGCAAAGCCAAGCTGCTGTCTGAAGATCAGATCAAAACCACGTTTGCTGATGTGGCGGGTGTGGATGAAGCCAAAGAAGAAGTACAGGAACTGGTCGAATTTCTGCGGGATCCCGGCAAATTTCAGCGTCTCGGCGGCCACATTCCTCGTGGTGTGCTGATGGTGGGTCAGCCGGGTACAGGTAAAACCCTGCTGGCAAAAGCCATTGCCGGGGAAGCCAAAGTACCGTTCTTCTCCATTTCCGGTTCAGACTTTGTGGAAATGTTTGTCGGCGTGGGCGCATCCCGCGTGCGGGACATGTTTGAGCAGGCCAAAAAGCAGGCCCCATGTATTATTTTCATCGACGAAATCGATGCTGTTGGCCGTCATCGCGGCGCAGGCCTTGGTGGCGGTCACGATGAACGCGAGCAGACCCTGAACCAGCTGCTGGTTGAGATGGATGGTTTTGAGGCCAATGATGGCATTATCGTGATTGCAGCAACGAACCGCCCGGATGTGTTAGACCCGGCTCTGCTGCGCCCCGGTCGTTTTGACAGACAGGTTGTTGTGGGTTTGCCCGACATTCGCGGACGCGAACAGATCGTTAAAGTACATATGCGTAAAGTACCGCTGGCGGATGATGTCGAACCCAGCATTATCGCCCGTGGCACGCCCGGTTTCTCCGGTGCTGATCTGGCTAACCTGGTCAACGAAGCTGCGCTGTTTGCAGCGCGTGCGGGTAAACGGCTGGTGTCCATGGAAGAGTTTGACAAGGCCAAAGACAAAATCATGATGGGCGCAGAGCGCAAATCAATGGTTATGTCGGAAAAAGAAAAACGCAACACGGCCTATCACGAAGCCGGTCATGCGATTATCGGTCGCCTCATGCCGGACCATGACCCAGTCTACAAAGTTTCCATCATCCCGCGGGGTCGAGCATTGGGTGTGACGATGTTCCTGCCGGAAGAAGATCGCTACAGCCTCACCCGTCAGGGCATACGTTCGCAGATCTGCAGTCTTTTTGGTGGCCGCATTGCTGAGGAAATGATCCTTGGACCTGAGTACGTGACAACAGGTGCGTCTAACGACATTGAGCGCGCAACCACGCTGGCGCGCAGCATGGTGACCAAATGGGGCTTATCTGAACGGCTTGGTCCGCTGAAGTACGATGAAGACGACAATGAGGTGTTTCTCGGTATGTCAGCGGGTGTAAAACCCAAGGCATTGTCTGATGACACGGCACGAGCGATTGATGAAGAAGTCCGTCTGATCATCGATACCTGTTACGCCGACGCGCATAAAATGCTCGAAGAAAACATCGATAAACTGCACAGCATGGCGGATGCGTTGATGGAGTATGAAACCATCGGTGTCGAGCAGATCGATGACATCATGGCGGGTGCAAAACCTCGAGCGCCGTCAGACTATGAACCTAAGCCGCCTTCTTCGGGCTCTGATTCTTCTCCTGAGTCACCCATCGGCGGGCCGGCGCAAGAGAGTTAAGTCCGACCCGCTGCGTCGCCCGGACCTTGTTATGCGGTGGTAAAACACTGACCTTCCAGCACCCCCGAATCATGGGGGTGCTCAACATCACACCTGATTCTTTTTCTGATGGCGGCAAACTGTTTACCCGCCAGCGTGTGGATGTATCCGCTGCGCTGGCGCTTGCCCGGCAGATGCTTAGCGAGGGGGCAGATGTGCTCGATGTTGGAGGAGAATCCACACGTCCCGGCGCACAACCGGTCAGTGTATCTCAGGAGATGGATCGTGTGATGCCCGTGGTTGAGGCACTGGTGTCGCTTGATACGATTGTATCGGTGGACACCCGCCACGCATCCGTCGCGGCAGCGGCGATCTCGGCTGGCGCGCATATCATCAACGATGTCAGTGCAGGCGGAGATACGGAAATGCTACCCACCATTGCCGCAAATCAGGTGGGTTATGCCATGATGCATATGCAGGGATTGCCGGAAACCATGCAGCACTCACCTCGTTATGACAATGTGATTGCTGAGGTCGGCGAGTACCTGCAGCAGCGCTATCTTGCCTGTTTAGAGGCGGGTATAGATGCCGGCAGACTGATGCTGGATCCAGGTTTTGGCTTCGGCAAAACCTTAGAACATAATCTGCAGCTGCTGGCTGGGCTGGCGCAGGTGAAAATCAGCGGTGTGCCGTTGTTGGTCGGTTTATCGCGCAAGAGCATGCTGGGCACCCTCACAGGTAAAAGTGTTGAAGATCGCATGATAGCCAGCGTTGCTGCGGCTTTGCTTGCGGTGCAGCGAGGTGCTGACCTGGTGCGCGTGCATGATGTGGGCGCAACTCGCGATGCCTTCCAGGTACTCCAGGCCCTGAACCGCTCCGCGCAGGATCCCGATCGCCTGGATTGAAGTTGGCGCGGACATTAAGAATAGGAAGACAGCCATGAGCAGGAAATACTTTGGTACTGATGGTATCCGTGGCAGGGTGGGCCAGTATCCGATCAACCCGGACTTCTGCCTGCGCCTGGGATGGGCTGTTGGGCGTGTGTTTGCCCGGCGAGGTCCCGCCCATGTGATCATCGGTAAAGACACCCGGATTTCCGGTTACATGCTGGAGTCCGTGCTGGAGTCGGGTCTGGTTTCCGCCGGTGCGGACGTCAGTCTGATCGGGCCAATGCCGACGCCGGCCATTGCATATCTGACACGAACGCTGCGCGCGGACGCAGGCATTGTCATCAGTGCATCACACAATCCCTATTACGATAACGGTATTAAGTTTTTCGACCATCTGGGTAACAAGCTGGCAGACGATGTTGAGCTTGAGATCGAAGCGCAGCTGGGAGAAGACATGGTCTGTGTCGATTCGGATCAGTTAGGGCGGGCATCGCGCATCAATGACGCGGCTGGCCGTTACATCGAGTTCTGCAAAGCGACGGTGCCCAGGGGTTTCAGCCTGCGCGGCATGCATATTGTGCTGGATTGTGCTCATGGTGCCACATACCACGTGGCGCCTCGGGTGTTTGAAGAACTTGGCGCCAAAGTTGAGCTGATCGGCGCCAATCCAAATGGCGTCAATATCAACGACGGTTGCGGCTCCACACATCCGCAGATGCTGCAGGAAAAAGTACTGGCGCTTGGCGCGGATGTCGGCATTGCATTCGATGGCGACGGTGATCGCGTCTTTATGGTGGATGCCGCTGGGCGTCTGCTGGACGGTGATGAACTGATTTATATCATCGCCACGCATCGCAAGGCTCGAGGCACGCTCGGTGGCGGCGTGGTGGGCACGGTGATGAGTAATCTTGGTTTGCAGCAGGCCTTCGAAGCCCAGGGTATTGATTTCTGCAGAGCGAAAGTCGGTGACCGCTACGTGACTGAGATGTTGCTGAATAAAGGCTGGCTGCTGGGGGGCGAAACATCGGGTCATGTTCTGTGTCTTGATCTTGTCAGCACGGGTGATGCCATAGTTGCGGCGTTGCAGGCGCTGCTGCCGGTCGTAGAATTGTCAAAGAGTGTTGCCGAACTGGCGAATGGTGTCGCGAAACTGCCTCAGATCATGGTGAATGTGAATGTGCCGGATCCTGCCGGAGTGGCTCGCAGCCCTGGTTTATTGAGTGCAATTGCCGCAAAAGAAGCGGAGCTTGCCGGGCGCGGCAGGATTCTGGTCCGCGCTTCTGGCACCGAGCCCCTGTTGCGGGTCATGGTCGAAGGAGAAGATGCGACACAGGTGCAGAATATCGCTGACGAACTAGCTGCTCTTGCTCAAAACCAGGGGTAACCCAGTCAATCGACTGCAAACAGACTGGCCGTTTCCCTCGGCTCAAACCCCTTTTTTCTATGGTTGGGTGATTGCTGCGGTATCCACCCTGGGATTTCTCTGCAGTGTTCCGGGTCAGACCATGGGCATGGCGGTCTTTGCGGATACCTTTATCGCTGAATTTGGTCTTACGCGCACAGAATTGTCTACCGCCTACCTGTTTGGCACCATTGCCAGCGCATTGACACTGCCGCGGGCCGGACGTTGGTATGATCGTTGGGGAGCAAGGGTCATGCTGGTTGCGGCGCCAGCGTTTTTAGGTGTCATGCTGGTTCTGATCAGCGGCATCGACTGGCTCGCCGGCGTGCTGGTCGGCGTATTTGCATTGCCGCTGGCGTGGGTGACCTTCCCTCTGATTCTGCTGGGTTATTTTGGCGTGCGATTCAGCGGACAAGGTGTGTTGACTTCTGCCAGTCGCAACGTGTTGCTGGTCTGGTTTGAAAAACGTCGCGGCCTTGTTTCAGGCGTGCGCGGAGTATTTGTTTCGTTAGGGTTCTCCATTTCTCCATTGATTCTGGCCTGGATGATAGATGCCTTTGGCTGGCGTGGCGCGTTGTGGTTGATGGCCCTTGTTGTGGGTGTTGGTTTCACCCTGCTTGCTCTGCTGACAGTCCGGGATCACCCTCACGTTGGCGGGTTGACACCAGATGGCGTGGCGCGTGGCAACGATGGCTCGGATGTAGAGAACAGAGCGCTGCCGGAGCGCACTGCCAGCGATGCCAAACGTGACCCTGTGTTCTGGATGTACTCCGCGGCGTTGTCTATGCATGCCTTGTTCGGTACAGCCGTCACCTTTCATATCGTGGCAATCTTTGCAGAAGCGGGCCGCGACCGTGTCGAAGCATTTGCCTACTTTCTGCCTCAGGCGGTGGTGTCGTTGAGCGTGAATCTTATTGCCAGCGCGTTGGCCGACTATTGTCGGTTGAAGCCTTTGCTGGTGGTCATGTTGATGATGTTCCTGATTGGCGCTTACGGCATCACCCAGTTGCACACGCAAGCGGGTTACTGGCTGCTGGTGTTTGGCTTTGGCGCCGGCGGCGGGCTCTGGGGTGTTTTGTCTAATCTGGCCTTCATCCGTCAGTTTGGCGCGTTGCATCTGGGTGAGATAAGTGGCCTGAATACCGCTATAACGGTTTTTGCCAGCGCGATTGGTCCGGTCGCTTTCAGTCTGGCAAATGATACCTTCGGCAGCTTCGATGCGGCTGCAGCTGGCTGTATGCTTGCGCTCGTGGCGCTGCTGTTGACGGCTGTTTTTCTGCCGCAGCCCCGGGATGTGGCCCCGCGGTAACGTGGTGTGTGCAAACTCGGGTCCTGCAATCTTGGCTTTTAATGTCCTGAGCGTATAACATTGCGCGCCCTCGAAATACCGGTAACCAGATATGCGTAGAGCATTGGTGGCTGCAAATTGGAAAATGTTTGGTGCTGCGGGGCAGCTCCAGAGCTTTGCTGAAGCCCTGCAGCTGGATGATCGAGTAGACACAGTATGGTTTCCGCCGGCCGTATACCTGGGCGCAGCGGTCAAGCTTGCGCCACCGGGCCTGGCCTGCGGTGCTCAGGATATTGGAACAGCCGCAAGTGGTGCGCATACCGGTGAAATTTCAGCGGAAATGGTTGCTGATGTCGGAGGTACATGGGTGATTGTCGGGCATTCCGAGCGACGGCTGTCTCAGAACGAAGGCGACGATCTGGTAGGTACCAAAACTGCGGCAGCATTGCGCGGTGGCCTGCACCCCATTGTGTGTGTCGGAGAAACAGCCGCTGAGCGGGATGCAGGGCACGAAAAAATAGTTGTGCAGCGGCAGCTCGAAGCGGTGCTGGATCGTGTTGAGCATGCTCAACTGGATCAGCTGGCCATCGGTTATGAGCCCGTGTGGGCCATCGGCACCGGGGTCACCGCCAGCCCCGAGCAGGCTCAGGAGATGCACGACTTTGTGCGGCAGTTGCTGGCGGAAGTAGATGCTGACATGGCCGCGCAGATCCGGATTGTTTATGGTGGCAGCGTGAAGCCGGATAATGCGCCGCACCTGTTCGCGCAGAACGACATAGACGGTGCTCTGGTGGGTGGCGCATCGTTAGATGCGGCTGATTTTTCAGCCATTGTCAGTGCCGCAGCGCAGGTACGGTAGCTCTAGCGCCGGGAACCGAAAATTTAACTGGAATAGCGATAAAGGTTGTAAGAAAAACATGTCGACCATTGAAACAGTGCTCTTATCCCTTCTTGTGATTGATGCCATAGCACTTACCGTGCTGGTCTTGATTCAGCAAGGTAAAGGTGCCGATGTCGGAGCCGCGTTTGGCAGCGGCGCGTCCGGCACCGTATTTGGTGGTGCAGGAGGCACGTCGTTTTTAACTCGAGCCACAGCATGGCTGGCAATCGCTTTTTTTGCGATTGCTTTTGGCCTGGCCTATCTGGCAAAGCAGCGTTCAGAAGCGGTGGATACGTTAGGGATACCGACGGTACCCACCCAGAGTTCACAAGGACAGTTGACGCAACCGCAAGAAAGTGTAGATTTGCCGGCCATTGAGGGTGATGTTCCCAGGCTGGAGGCAGACGATGATTCTGCCGGAGACATCCCTCAACTTTAACAGTCTATGCGCTGAACCGAATCGCGCCGAAGTGGTGAAATTGGTAGACACGCTACCTTGAGGGGGTAGTGAGCTTATGCTCGTGCGAGTTCGAGTCTCGCCTTCGGCACCAAATGATCTCTCGATCTTGATCGAGAGCTCTGTCGAGTTTTGCAGCTTTGCTGCAAAACGTCGCTCAGTCTGATTGGCTTAACCTCAGTCGCTCAGCCTGAGTAACGGCATTCTAAATCCCCTCTTGCAGCCTTGCTCCGGCATCCCTATAATTCGCGACCTTGCTGATGCGGGGTGGAGCAGTCTGGTAGCTCGTCGGGCTCATAACCCGAAGGTCGTGGGTTCAAATCCTGCCCCCGCTACCAAAGGAAGAAAAGCCCCTGAACAGGGGCTTTTTGGTACCTGGCAAAGCCTGGTACCTGGTACGTAGCCCAAGCCCTGGCGGATTGTCGCCGGGGTTCAAGCGCAACCACCTGGCTCAACATTGTGTTGCAGCCGCGTAGGTTAACGTAGACGAATCGTGTTCAAAGCGTAAGTCAAAGCAGATGGGCGTAAGGCCCATTTTTTGTGCCAGCAGGAAACGTAGCGACCATTGATGAAAGGGTCATATGAGGTTGTAACTCATTGAATAAAAAGGAATTGCAGGTCGAGGAATTACTTGCACCAACGGTCGAGTCGTTGGGCTGCACCATCTGGGGTGTAGAGTTCCTGAATCAGGGGAAGCACACCAAGCTGCGTCTCTACATAGACCGCGAAGAAGGGATCGACGTGGATCACTGTGCGGCAGTGAGTCGGCATGTGAGTGACATCCTTGATGTGGAAGAAGTCATCTCCAGCGCTTATACGCTGGAAGTGTCCTCACCGGGCATGGACCGCCTGCTGTTCAAGGAAGAGCAGTTTGCGCAATGTGCGGGTGAACAGGTTGATATTCGGCTGAACTTTCCATTTGAGGGCCGAAAAAGGTTTGTAGGTATGCTCAATGGCGTGCAGGACAGCATGGCGATTGTGCAGATTGAAGATGAAGAATTTTTATTGCCACTGGAAAACATCCAGAAGGCGAGAATTGTGCCGGTCTTTGACTGAGGTAATTAGGGCAAACGAATGTCAAAAGAAATACTGTTAGTCGTTGAATCTGTGTCCCTTGAAAAAGGTGTCCCCAGAGAAGTGATCTTCGAGGCGATTGAGTCTGCGTTGGCTATGGCGACCAAAAAGCGTTACGGCGAGCAGCAGGAGTTCCGTGTCTCCATTGACCGCGAAACCGGCGAATACGATACGTTTCGCACCTGGACGGTGGTGAACTATGAAGACGAAGAAGAGCCGAATCCGGCAGCCCAGTTTTCTTTAGAGGCTGCGATAGAAATGGATCCCGAAGCCAAGCTTGGGGACGTCATTGAAGAGCAGGTCGAATCGGTTGAATTTGGCCGCATTGCAGCGCAAACCGCAAAGCAGGTTATTGTACAGAAGGTCCGCGAGGCGGAGCGCGCCCAGGTGGTTGAAGCCTACCTGCCACGCATGAATGAATTGATCAGCGCAACCGTCAAAAAACTCGGCCGGGACAGCGTCATTGTTGATCTGGGTAACAATGCGGAAGGTATCCTCACCCGTGAACATCTGATTCCTCGCGAGACTTTTCGCGTTGGCGACCGGCTGCGTGCGCTGTTGACTGAGATTCGGCCCGAAAATCGAGGCCCACAGCTTATTCTGTCGCGCACTTCGCCGCAGATGCTGATCGAGTTGTTCAAGGTCGAAGTGCCTGAGATTGCTGAAGATGTCATCGAAATTCGTGGCGCAGCCCGTGATCCGGGATCCCGCGCCAAGATTGCGGTGAAAACCAACGACGGACGCATCGACCCGGTGGGTGCCTGTGTGGGTATGCGTGGCTCCCGGGTACAGGCCGTGTCTGGTGAACTGGCCGGAGAACGCATTGATATTGTGCCGTGGGATGATAACCCCGCCCAGTTAACCATCAACGCGATGGCGCCGGCTGAAGTGGCGTCGATTGTATTAGATGAAGACACCCACTCGATGGATATTGCCGTCACCGAAGAAAATCTGGCGCAGGCGATTGGCCGGGGCGGTCAGAACGTGCGGCTGGCCAGTGATTTGTGTGGCTGGTCTTTGAATATCATGACTGAAGCAGAAGCTGCGCAGAAGCAGGAAGAGGAGTCGGTCAGGTTCATCAAGGAATTCATGGAATCGTTGGAAGTCGACGAAGACGTTGCTGGTGTGCTGGTTGAAGAAGGTTTCACCACGTTGGAAGAAGTGGCCTATGTGCCTATAGAAGAAATGATGGCGATTGAAGGCTTTGACGAAGAAATTGTGCAGGAACTGCGCAACCGAGCCAAAGATGCGCTGTTGACCAAGGCGATTGCCAGTGAAGAGGCACTCGGAGATGCAACGCCAGCAGATGATCTGCTGGAAATGGAAGGCATGACCCGACCGCTGGCATTCAAACTGGCGGGCAACGATGTTGTGACCATGGAAGATCTGGCAGAGCTGGCGATAGATGAACTGCTGGAAATAGAACCGGAATTGAGTGAAGCAGAAGCTTCTGTGCTTATTTTGAAAGCGCGAGAGCCGTGGTTTGCCGAAGACGCGGACACGGCGGAAGAAGCTTAGACAGAGATTTGCTGTCTGCAGGCGTCAAGGTAGACGTTCTGTCGGCGGTTAGGAGTGATTGATGGCAGACGTGACAGTTAAACAACTAGCAGACACCGTGGGAACACCGGTGGACCGCTTGCTGCGCCAGATGCAAGAGGCCGGTTTGCCGCACAAAACAGAAGACGAAGTGGTGACTGAGGAGCAGAAGAAGATTCTGCTGGCGTACCTGCAGAAAAGCCACGGCGCATCAGAAACCGGTGAACGTAAGATTACCCTGAAGCGCAAGAGCAGCAGCACGTTGAAAGCAGGGCAAGGTCGTGCTGGTCGTAACGTGACGGTTGAGGTGCGTCGGAAGCGCACCTACGTGAAAGGTGGAGATACCGCACCTCAGGCGGATGCAGGTGCGCCACCGGCAGCTGCGGATTCCTCTCAGGCGGAAGCCGAAGCCGCGCGTATCCGTGAAGAAGAAGCTGCGCGTGCAAGAGCCAATGAAGAGGCGCGTAACGCAGAAGCGCAGCGCAAAGCAGAACTGGAACGCAAAGCTGAGGAAGAGCGCGTTAAAGCGCAAGCCGCGGCACGCAAAGCGCAAGAGGAACGTCTGGCCAAAGAGTCAGTGTCAAAATCGGCGCCTGCGCCCGAAACAGTGGTAGACCCGGCGGCGGCAGCGGCAGAGTTACAGGCTAAAGAGCAGGCTGAACAGAAAGGCGGCAAACGCGGTAAAGCCAAAGACAAAGAACGACGCGATGTGCCTGGGGCACGAAGCGGGGGCGGTAAAGGCCGCCGCGAGCTGTCGCTGAAAAGCGAACGCCGCACAAAACGCAAGCCTGCCCATCGCCAGAGTGCGCTGCAGGTTGAAACCCAGGGTGGTGAGTTCAAGCCAACAGAGTTTATTTCCCGTGAAGTAGAGATTGGTGAAGTCAACTCTGTCGCAGATCTTGCCCAGCGCATGGCAGTCAAAGCCTCCGAAGTCATAAAGACGCTCATGGGCATGGGCGTGATGGCGACGATCAACCAGACCCTTGATCAGGATACCGCTACCCTTGTCGTTGAAGAAATGGGCCACAAGATCAAAGTGGTCAGTGATGATGTACTGGAAGAAAAGCTGGTCGCATCGCTGAATATTGAAGGTGATACAGAGCCGCGTGCACCGGTTGTCACGGTGATGGGCCATGTTGACCATGGCAAGACGTCGCTGCTGGATTACATCCGCAACACTCGAGTAACCAGTGGAGAGGCTGGCGGTATTACCCAGCACATTGGTGCTTACAGCGTTAAGACCAAAGGTGGACAAATAACTTTTATTGACACGCCAGGGCATGCCGCTTTTACCTCCATGCGTGCGCGTGGCGCAAGAGTGACGGACATTGTTATTCTTGTGGTTGCTGCTGACGATGGTGTTATGCCACAGACGGAAGAGGCGATTCAACATGCCAAAGCAGCTGAAGTACCCATCATTGTTGCCATAAACAAGTGTGATCTCGAGTCAGCGGATCCTGACCGTGTCATCAGTGAACTGGCGGCTAAAGATGTTGTGCCTGAAGAGTGGGGCGGTGATACGCAGTTTGTAAAGGTTTCAGCGATTACCGGTGACGGTATCGATACGCTGCTTGAAGCGGTTGTGCTGCAATCGGAAATCATGGAGTTAGGTGCAATTGCTGAAGCACCGGGGCAGGGTGTTGTCATTGAATCCCGCCTCGATCGAGGTCGCGGTCCGGTGGCGACGGTGCTGGTGCAGAACGGCAGCTTGAATCAGGGTGATGTGATCATTGCGGGTGAGTGTTTTGGCCGTGTGAGAGCCATGCTTGATGATACAGGTCAGCCGACAAAAACTGCTGGTCCCTCGCAACCGGTTGAGGTGCTTGGCCTGAATGGCACACCTGCGGCCGGCGACGATTTCTCCGTGGCGACAGACGAGCGATCCGCTCGCGAGCTGGCGGAATTTCGTGCGGTCAAAAGCCAGGAACGACGGCAGGCGTCGCAGCAGGCGGCTAAGCTCGACAACATGTTTGCCAACATGGTTGAAGGCGAAAAACGAATACTCAAGCTGGTCGTTAAAAGTGATGTTCGAGGCAGCCTGGAAGCCATTATTCAGGCCCTTGCTGACATGGGTAATGATGAAGTGGGTGTGCAGGTACTTGGATCTGGTGTTGGCGGTATCTCGGAATCCGATGCCACAATGGCGGTGACGTATGGCGCTGCCGTGTTCGGCTTTAACGTCCGTGCTGACAAAGCAGCAAAAACCTTACTCGAAAAAGAGGGCATAGATCTGCGCTATTACAGCGTGATTTATGAGCTGATTGATGATGTTCGTGCGGCGTTGTCCGGCATGTTATCACCGGAAATTCGGGAAGAGATTATTGGTATCGCTGAGGTGCGGGATGTATTCCGTTCGCCGCGGTATGGTGCGATTGCGGGTTGTATGGTTACCGAAGGTGCTGTGCATCGCAATAAGCCTATTCGTGTTTTGCGCGACAACGTGGTCATCTACGAAGGGGAACTTGAGTCCCTGCGCCGCTTTAAAGACGATGTGAATGACGTTCGCGCCGGCACAGAGTGCGGTATCGGCGTGCGTAACTATAACGATGTACGTCCTGGTGATCAGATAGAAGTATTTGATGCCAAAGAAGTGGCGCGGCAGCTTTAGCGCCGAATTAGATGTTAGCCGTGTCTCGAGATTTAAAAGTAGCCGATTTCATACGCGACGAAGTCGCACGTATCATTGCTTTTGAAATGCGCGATCCTCGTGTCGGCTCCTTTGTCAGTGTGAACGATGTGAAAGTCAGCAAAGACCTTTCTTATGCTGAGATTTACGTCTCTTCGTTGCAGGTCAACGAACCTGCTGAACAGGAAGAATTGATTAAGGTTCTCAATGGTGCAGCGGGTTTTTTCCGCTCTACCCTGGCTAAGCGTCACAAGATGCGCACTACCCCCAAGCCCCGGTTTCATTATGACCTGCTGGTAGCTGAGGGACCACGTATCGAGAAGCTTATCGGTACTGCAATGGCATCCGTGCCTGCCGACGACAGTGATGAGGACTTGTCCAATGGCTAGGCGACGTAAAGGCCGTCCGGTGAACGGCGTGTTGGTGGTTAACAAACCTCAGGGTATCTCCTCCAGCGATGCGGTGCAGCAGGCGAAGCGTCTGTTTGGCGCTCAGAAAGTCGGGCACACAGGCAGCCTGGATCCGTTAGCTACCGGTGTTCTGCCTATGTGCTTTGGTGAAGCTACAAAGTTTTCTCAATTTCTGCTGGCTTCTGATAAGAAATACTGGACCAGAATTAAACTGGGTGTGGCAACGGATACCGGTGACGCTGATGGAGATGTGCGTGATACAAAGCCCGCGGATCACATCAAGGCCGCAGACGTTGAGGCCGCGCTGCCCGCTTTTCGCGGGGAGATTGAGCAGGTGCCGTCGATGTTCTCTGCTTTGAAACACAAAGGTCAGCCTTTGTATAAGCTGGCCCGTCAGGGCATAGAGGTTGAGCGCGAAGCACGCTGTATCTCTGTATTCAGTAACGAGTTGGCAGGTTTTTCCAACGCAGACGGTCATGTTGAAATTGAACTTGAAATCCACTGCAGCAAAGGTACCTACATCCGTACCATTGCTGAAGAACTCGGCGAACAGCTAGGTGTTGGTGCGCATGTTACTGCGCTGCATCGCCGTGCAGCAGGCCCTTACACCGAGCAGGACATGGTTGATCTCGATGAGCTCGGCGAGCTGCGTGATCAGGACATTTCTCTAGACAAATTTCTACGACCTATCGCCAGTACGGTGGGTCAATGGCCAGAGGTGGTGTTAACCGATGCAACGGCGTTTTATGTACGTCAGGGGCAGCCGGTGCAGATCCCTCATGCCCCAACAAGTGGTTGGGTCAGGCTGAGCGAAAGCAGCAGCGGCGAGGACAATCTGTTCCTTGGTGTTGGTGAAGTGCTGGATGACGGGCGCGTTGCGCCAAGACGACTGGTGGCCACTCAATAGGTAATGGCCAGAACTAAACCCAGAGCAACTCCATGTATGCGGGGTTGTCTCTGTAGAAATCTGTTTGCGCTTAGCAGACGTGCATATCAAAGGAGATAAACATGGCGTTAGATGCCACGAATAAAGCAGAGATCATCAAAGAATATCAACTCGAAGAGGGCGATACAGGTTCGCCGGAAGTACAGGTTGCTTTGCTGACTCATAACATTAATGGACTACAAGACCACTTCCGTGATCATCATAAAGATCATCACTCGCGGCGTGGACTGATTCGTATGGTGAATCAGCGTCGCAAACTGTTGGACTATTTAAAAAGTAAAGATGCTGCGCGTTATGCAGAACTGATCAAACGACTTGGATTACGTCGTTAACAAAACGCTGCATGCTCATGCTTAAAGGAGTAATAATTTGAACCCGATTACCAAAACTTTCCAGCTTGGTGACCAGACTGTTTCCATAGAAACGGGAAAGGTTGCCAAGCAAGCTACCGGCTCGGTAGTTGTGACCATGGGTGACACAGTTGTGCTGACAACTGTTGTAGGCGCTAAAAGCGCACGCCCGGGTCAGGACTTCTTTCCGTTGACGGTTAACTATCAGGAAAAAACATACGCCGCCGGTAAAATACCCGGAGGCTTTTTTCGTCGTGAAGGACGCCCCAGCGAAAAAGAAACGCTGACCTGTCGATTGATCGACCGTCCTATTCGCCCCTTGTTTCCAAAAGGTTTCATGAACGAAGTGCAGGTTGTCTGCACCGTGATGTCTACTGACAAAGATCAGGATCCGGATATTGCGGCAATGATCGGCACGTCAGCTGCTCTGGGTATTTCAGGCATTCCGTTTGCGGGCCCCATTGGCGCTTCGCGGGTGGGTTACATTGACGGTAACTATGTACTGAACCCTGGGTACGATGCGCTGAAAAGCTCCATGTTGAACATGACCGTGGCTGGGACTGAATCAGCTGTGCTGATGGTTGAGTCTGAGGCTCAGGAACTCACCGAAGATGAAATGTTAGGCGCGGTGCTGTTCGGTCATCAGGAAATGCAGGTCATCATAACTGCTGTAAATGAACTGGTTGCGCAGGCAGGCAAACCGAAGTGGGATTGGCAGCCTGAACCTGCAAACGATGACCTGCTCGCCAGAGTCAGCGACGTTGCCAAGGCCGGTCTGGGCGAGGCTTATCGTATTGTCGATAAGATGGAGCGACAGAATGCGGTTAAGGAACTGCGTACGTCGGTGGTAGAGCAACTTGCCGGTGAAGGATCTGATCTTGATGCGGATGAAGTCGCTGATATGTTCTACAAGGTTGAAAAAAATCTTGTGCGTCAGCGCGTTATAAGCGGCGAACCGAGAATTGATGGCCGTGATCTGCGTACGGTACGACCCATATCTGTTGAGGTAGGCGTGCTGCCAAAAGCCCACGGTTCTGCGCTGTTTACCCGGGGTGAAACCCAGGCAATCGTAGTCGCTACTCTGGGCACGCTGCGTGATGCTGCCATTGTTGATGCGCTGGAAGGTACTTTCAAAGACCAGTTCATGCTGCATTATAACTTTCCACCCTACAGTGTTGGTGAAGCTGGTTTCATGAGTGGCCCGAAGCGTCGCGAAATTGGTCACGGGAAGCTTGCACGCCGCGGTGTGGCGGCAGCGCTGCCGGATCCTGAAGGTTTTCCTTATACGATTCGTGTGGTGTCTGAAATTACTGAATCCAATGGCTCAAGCTCAATGGCCAGTGTTTGTGGTACCTCGCTGGCACTGATGGACGCAGGTGTCCCGCTGAAAATGCCGGTTGCCGGGGTAGCGATGGGTCTGGTGAAAGAAGGCAACAAGTATGCGGTGCTCACCGATATTCTCGGTGATGAAGATCATCTGGGAGATATGGACTTCAAAGTAGCGGGTTCTCAGAAAGGTGTTACCGCGCTGCAGATGGACATCAAGATCGATGGCATCACCGAAGAGATCATGGAAGCAGCTCTGCAACAGGCCCATGAAGCGCGCCTGCATATTCTTGGTGAAATGAACAAAGTGATCAGTGAATCCCGCGCGGAATTGTCCGATAACGCACCTGCCATGACCACGGTCAAGGTGCATCCGGACAAGATTCGCGATGTCATTGGTAAAGGCGGCGCCACCATCCGTGGCATTGTTGAAGAAACGGGTGCGGAAGTGGACATTGATGATGACGGCACCGTGCGTATCTACGCAGACACCGCGGAAGCGAAAAACGCTGCGGTCGCGCGGGTGCAGGAAATTGTTGCCGAAGCGGAAGTGGGCCGCATCTATCACGGCAAGGTAGAGCGTATTGTCGACTTTGGTGCGTTTGTGAATATCCTGCCTGGCAAAGATGGTCTTCTGCATATTTCCCAGATTGCCGAAGAGCGCGTAGAGAATGTCACTGACTATCTGAAAGAAGGTGAAGAAGTTGACGTGGTTGTGCTCGATGTTGACCAGCGCGGTCGCATCAAGCTGTCGATCAAGGAACTGTCCAAGTATCAGGATGATGCATCCTCAGAGGCGGATGCTGAAGCTGTTGAAGGTTGATTGACACCGTAAGCTGAAGAAAAACCCCGCACCCCGCTTCTGCGGGGTTTTTTTTGCTTGAGTCGAGTGTGCAGTCTGGTTAACTCAACGAGTTAACCAGACTGCACACTACCGGTTGTGGCGGTTTTCGATCAGATGATCAACGACGCTCGGGTCTGCCAGCGTCGATGTATCACCCAGATTATCGAGCTCATCAGCCGCAATTTTGCGCAGGATACGGCGCATGATTTTACCTGAGCGCGTTTTGGGTAACCCTGGCGCCCACTGAATGATGTCAGGTTTGGCAATAGGTCCGATTTCCTGACGTACCGATGCGATGAGTTCGGCAGCCAGCTCTTCAGGATCACGCTTGTCACCCACCATCAGGGTAACGTAAGCGTAAATGCCTTCACCTTTCACCGCGTGGGGATAACCCACCACCGCTGCTTCAGCAACAGAAGGGTGCAGAACCAAAGCACTTTCAACTTCAGCGGTGCCGATACGGTGACCGGAAACATTCAACACATCGTCGACCCGGCCTGTTATCCAGTAATAGCCGTCAGCGTCACGGCGTGCGCCATCGCCGGTGAAGTAGTAGCCTTTGTAGGTTGAGTAGTAGGTGTCAATCACCCTTTGGTGGTCGCCGTAAACCGTGCGAATCTGGCCCGGCCAACTGCCGGTAATAACCAGGTTGCCGGAAGCTTCTGTTTCTTTTATGAGGTTGCCTTCTGCATCCATCAGCGCAGGCTGCACGCCAAAAAACGGGCGCGTGGCAGAGCCGGGTTTTAACTCGGTTGCACCGGGTAGTGGTGTGATCATGATGCCGCCGGTTTCAGTCTGCCACCAGGTATCGACAATGGGACAGCGATGGTCGCCGACCACTCGGTGATACCACTCCCAGGCCTCCGGATTGATCGGCTCACCGACAGAGCCAAGCAGGTTCAGTGAACTGCGCTGGGCCGCGCGCACGTACTCATCACCCTGGCTCATCAGCTGGCGCAACGCAGTGGGGGCCGTGTAAAACGTATTGACCTGGTGTTTGTCGATGACCTGCCAGAAACGGGACGCATCAGGATAGGTGGGTATCCCCTCGAACATGAGGGTGGTCGCGCCGTTGGCCAGAGGACCATAGACAATGTAAGAGTGGCCGGTAATCCAGCCAACGTCTGCGGTGCACCAGTAGATATCGCCGTCGTGATAATCGAACACATACTTGTGTGTCATCGCACAGTGCAGCAGGTAACCACCACTTGAATGCTGCACACCTTTGGGTTTACCGGTGGAGCCGGAAGTGTAGAGGATGAACAGCGGGTCCTCAGCGTCCATGCTTTCGGGCTCTGCAAAGCTTGCCTGATCTTCCACCAGCTCGTGGTACCAGACATCGCGCCCGGGCTGCCATTGCACCTCTGCGCCGGTGCGTTTTACCGTAACAACCGTGTGAACGTTCGGACAGTCTGCCAGGGCAATCTCCGCGTTTGCTTTCAGGGGCACGGCCTTGCCACCGCGAACACCTTCATCGGCGGTAATCAGCGTTCTGCAGTCTGAGTCGAGAATTCGATCTTTCAGTGAGGTGGGTGAAAAACCACCAAACACGACACTGTGAATGGCGCCGATTCTCGCGCAGGCCAGCATCGCGTAAGCGGCTTCAGGAATCATCGGCATATAGATACACACCCGATCCCCTTTTCCCACGCCGCGTGCCCGCAGCCCGTTGGCCAGCCGGCCGACGGCGTCAGACAGCGCCTGATAGGTGATATGGCTGGATTCTTCGGGGTCATCACCTTCCCAGATAATGGCGCTCTGGTGAGCACGTTCCGGCAGGTGTCGGTCGATACAATTTACGCTGACGTTGAGCTTGCCGCCAGTGAACCAGCGTACGTGTCCGGTTTCGAGATTGGCGTCGGACACCTCGCTCCAGTGTGCATCCCAGGTGAGGAACTTGTCTGCCTGGTCCGCCCAGAAGCCGTCCGGATCTTCAATGGAACGCTGGTACATGGCCAGATACTGATCATTGTTGATGAACGCTCGCTCACGCATAAACGCATTCACAGGATAAACCTGGCTCATGGAACTGCTCCTACTGCGCCTTTATCGGCTTTGTCACTTTCTGTGCTTGAGGTGATCCAGCAAGTGCTGAGTAACCAGATCCTGTGCTGGCGGCTGGTGGGTCTGTGCCGCCAGTTGCGCATAGATCGGCTCTGCCAGGCGCTTGCCGAGTTCAACTCCCCATTGATCAAAAGAGTTTATGTCCCAGATAGCGCCTTGGCAAAAAACTTTGTGTTCGTAGGTGGCAAGCAGGCCCCCCAGTTGCCGCGGACCTAATGTATCCAGCACGATGGTGGTGCTGCTGTGGTTACCGCCCACTGCTTTGTGTGGCTCATCTGCGGCGGGTGTGTGGCCGATGGCCATGGCCTGGCTCTGGCCCAGGGCGTTAGCTAAAAGCCAGTTGTGGTGTTCCGGATAATCATGTTGATCATCTGCGACGATGATGAAATCTGCTGCAAACTGATGGGTACCCTGATGCAGCATCTGATGGTAGGCGTGCTGGCCTTTGGTGCCTGTGCCACCCCATAAAATCGGCATGGTGTCGCAATCGACCGGGTCGCCGGTCTGCTTTACTGATTTGCCGTTGCTTTCCATTTCAAGCTGCTGCAGATAATCCGGCAGCAGTTTGAGACGTTCATCGTAAGCCAGCACCGCAAGGCTGCGGGCACCGAGAAAATTGTAATTCCAGGTGGCAAGCAAAGCGCTGAGAAGAGGAACATTCTCTGCCACTGGTACACCGGCAAAATGTGTGTCCACTTCACGGGCGCCAGCGAGGAAAGCCTCAAAACCCGACCTGCCGATGCTCATCAGAATCGGCATGCCCACGGCCGACCACAGCGAAAATCGACCGCCAACCCAGTCCCACAAAGGATACAGGTTAGCCTCGTTCAGACCGAATGCCTGGGCGGCCGGCAGATTGGTGGTGATGGCCACAAAATGCCTGGCAATGCCCTCCAGACTGCCGGTGCGCTCAAGGAACCAGCTGCGTGCGCTTTTGGCGTTCACCTGGGTTTCCAGGGTGCCAAAAGATTTTGAGGCAATGATAAACAGGGTCGTTTCAGGCTGACATGCGGCCAGAGTGCGACGCAACTCGGCAGCATCGATATTGGCCACAAAATGGATGCGCAGGTGGGTGGAACGATGATCAAGCAAAGCGCTGACCACCAGTTCCGGGCCGAGGTGCGAGCCACCGATGCCGATATGAACGATGTCGGTGATGACTTTACCGGTATATCCGCGCCATCGACCGGTACTGATGGCGGCTTCCAGGTCGTACATCCTGTCGAGGGTATCGCGCACCTGTCTGTTGATGCCGGCATCAGCGGCAGGTGCTCCACCGCGCAACGCACTGTGCAGCACAGCCCGGTTTTCTGAGCGGTTTATGGCTGCTCCGGCCAGCATGCTGTTTGCCTGGGACAGCACTTGACGGTCTTCAGCAAGTGCGTACAGACCATCGAGCACCGCACTGTTGACCCACTGCTTACTGAAATCAAACAGCATGCCTGCAAGCTCGTGCCGCAGACGCGCAGCGCGCTGTTTATCGTTCAGAAGATTTTTTAAAGGCTGGTGGGTTAGTGGATCTGTCAGACTCTGGAGGTGTTGCCATGCGGCGGATTGTGTTGCTGTCAAAGTGTTAACCCTATGCTGTCGCTGACTGGAACATCGCCCAGTTTAACGCCACCAAGGATTCGATAGGTTGTGGTTTTTTCGGTGGCTGCGCCAAGATTGTCTTCATCAAGAATTTTAAAGTACTGAATCTGCAGACCAGCCCCCCGTAATGCCAGTCGCGCGGTCTTTTCAAGTTTAGAGAAAGTCCTTGCGCCTGTGCGGATAGCGTGCGCCACGTTGTTCAGGGTTTCATACAGAATTGGCAGGTTGGCGCGCTCGGCTGTGGTCATGCGTTCTGCAGCACTTGATATCGCTACACCGTCCGCGTGCCGCAGGGTGGGTACGCACTGAATCTGGGTGCGTATATCAAGGTTATTGATCATCTGCCGCACGCTGTGAAATTCAACAAAATTTTTCTCACCCCAGACCATGATGTTTGGACGCACGGTGTTTATGATTTTCAGATGCTGGGTTAATCGATATGAACCAACGTCAACAATGTCACAGGCGTGTGGCTGGGTGACGCTGATCATAAATTCAAAGCTATGCGGGAACAGATCGTCCTCAGCAGGTGCGTAGAGTAGATCAACGCTGTGATTCTCAAGGAAGCTGATGTCCTTGAACTCAGATACCGTGACCACGTTGCCGTTTTTCTGATTGGGTTCCGGCGCCACGGCGACGACAACAATGTCACTGACTGTGGCGGCTGCGTTGATGACCCGACCGTGACCGTCGTGGAATCCTCCGCGCGTGGTCACCAGACTGACGCAGCGTTGCGCGCCGTTCCTGAAACGCAAGGCATCCAGTTCGGATGCGAGATGGGTAGCCGTCCTAGCGATAATCATTGCAGATTTCTATCTTCAAAAATGTTGCGTCTATCAGCAGCGATTCTAATGCCTAAAAAAGGTGCATTTTGTGCGCTGTACTTAGCATGAGTTGTAATACTGGCGGAAAACCGACAGGTTTGTGACCCAGCACACATATTGGGCGTTACAGCAGCACCGGATTCGGGTTGAAGAACTGGCGTGCACCTTCCATTTTGATGATCTGCGCCAGGAGCGCAGCAAAATGATTGTCGTTGTTGGCAAAATCTATTTCAGCTGCGTTAACCACCAGCAGGGGTGCTTTGTCGTAGTAATAAAAGAACTCCGTGTAACGTTCTGTCAACGCGTGCAGATAGTCAGCGTCAATACCTTTCTCGAAGGCCAAGCCTCGCTGCTCGATGCGTTGCATCAGGACCTCAGCCGGTGCCTGCAGATAGATGACCAGGTCGGGTGTGGGCGGATTGAGCTGCAGACTTTTCTGAATCTGCTGATAAAGGCCGAACTCCTCCTCGTCCAGGGTCAGGCGTGCAAACAGTTCATCCTTTTCGATCAGAAAATCTGTCACCAGCGCACCCTGCAGCAGATCGTTATCCGGCATGTCTGCGGCTTGTCGCGCTCGATGTAACAGGAAAAACAGTTGTGTGGGCAGGGCGTGCTGTCGGCCCTCCTGATAAAACCGGTCGAGGAACGGATTGTCAGTCACAGGTTCCAGCATCAGGGGGTAACGACAGACTTCTGCTATGCGCTGCGCCAGGGTTGTCTTGCCGACACCTATCGGACCTTCGATTGCGATAAAGGCAGGGAAATCGCGCTGTCTCTGGGCGTGGCTGATTTTTTCCTGAATCTGTAACAAAGGACCGGGGGTGTCCATGCCTGTAGATAATGCCTGCAACTCACAGCTCCTGCTGGGCATTGCCTGACTGGCGGTTGCCACCGCGCTTGCGTCGACTGCGACGTCGCTTCCCGGTCGTGGGCAGGGCGTCGATCATCGCCTGCTGATCTTCGCGCTCCAGGGTCTGCAGCGTAGCCCACCAACGACCCAAATCGGCGAGGTTGTCGTCTTCCAAGCCTCGCAGACACAGAAAGTCGAATGCGGCCCGGAACCGTTTATGAGTCAGAACGCGTCGTACGTTTTTAGGCTGGCGGGCAATCAGGCGAGGCTGCAGTTGCCACACCTCTCTGGCAAAGGTACTGAATCGCCGCGGTATCGCAATATGCTGCTGCTGTAGCGCAAGGGTATCTGTCGCAATGTCGTAGACCAGGCCCGCTTTATTTTCCGGGTTGGACTCTCGGCTGCGAGCCGCGAAGTCGGCCCACAGCAGTACGGCGATCAGATAGCCAGGAGTAACTGGCTGGTCAGCCGCAATTCTCTGGTCGGTGTTGCGCATTGCAGCGCTGACAATTTTGCTGTTCGGGTCACAGCTTGGAAACAGACTGCGGGCCAGTGGCGTTGAGCTCAACAGCTCCCAGGCTGCTTCGCCATAGCCGGACAAAAACAGCTTCAAAAACTCATCGAACAGGCGTGCACCCGGAATAGCATCCAGGCGCTCTGCGGTGTCATCAACCAGCGCCATGATGTCATCGTCAATTCTGAAACCCAGCTTTGCGGCGAATCGAATAGCGCGCAACATGCGTACAGGGTCTTCGGCCAGCCGGTCTGCCGGGTCACCGATAAACCGCAGACGCTTGTTTACGATGTCTTCTATACCGCCGACATAGTCGATAATTTCGTGACTTTCGACATCGTAGTAGAGAGCGTTAATGGTGAAGTCACGACGAAACGCATCATCCGCGGCGGTGCCAAAGGCGGCATCTTTCATAATCAAACCGCTTTCGTTGGTTTCAATGTCATCATGTTGCGCCTGCCGAAAAGTTGAAACCTCAATCAATTCGCGACCGGAACGAACGTGTGCAATAGGAAAGCGCCGACCGATAAGGCGGGAACGACGAAACAGGGCGCGTACTTCGTTGGGTGTCGCGTTGGTTGCAACATCGAAATCCTTTGGTTTTTTATGACAAAGCAGGTCACGGACGCAACCGCCAACCAGGTAGGCTTCAAAGCCTGCACCTTTGAGGGTGTGAATGATTTCTACTGCATGATTTTCTAGATCATCCCGGTTGATGATGTGGTCGTCTATGCGATGAGGAAGTGGATTGCTCACTAACTGGATGCTTAGGTGGCAGTGGTGTCGCGGCGTGGGCCGCGTTTGCGCGTGCGTCGGCGGGGGATGTTAAGGCGCTGGCGGCGTTCCCACAGGCTCTTTCTGCTGATGCCAAGCTTTTCGGCAAGTTCTGTTTCAGTAAAGTTGTCCTGGTTGTCAGTCACAAAGCGTACAAAATAATCTTCTAACGAGGTCTGATCAGGATCAGCTGCAGCATCAACTGTGGTTGGCGCCGGCTTCGAAACGGGTTGTATGGCAAGTAGTGCCTGGGTAATTTCGCTGTTGTTATCGGCCAGAATCACTGCCCGTTCAAGTGCGTTTTCAAGCTCACGGACATTACCGGGCCAGTGGTAGTCAACCAGCACCTGGAGGGCCTCCTGTGCGAATGACAAACCGGTTTTGTTAAGGCGCTTGCTGGTGCGTTCCAGTAACCATACGGCGATTTCGTGAATGTCTTCTTTGCGCTGGTTAAGCGGTACGATTTCAAAACTAACAACATTCAAACGGTAAAACAGATCCTGCCTGAACTGACCCTGTTCGGTGAGGTCGCTTAAATTGCGATGGGTTGCTGCGATGATGCGAACATTTGTGGGCTCGGTGGCGGTGCTGCCTACCCGACGATTCTCGCCTTTCAGCACGCGCAGCAACCGCGCTTGTGCTGCAGGCGGCAGCTCTGCGACTTCGTCAAGGAACAGTGTGCCGCCTTCAGCGGTTTCAATCAGGCCGCGGTGCGCGTGCGCGCCTGATTCAAATTGTTCTAAGCCGAACAGCTCTGCTTCGATCAGGTTGTGCGGGATGGTTGCACAGTTTATTGAAATGAGAGGTGCAGCAGCGCGCGCGCTGGCTGCGTGGAGCGCGCGTGCTACCAGTTCTTTGCCGGTTCCGGATTGGCCGAGGATCAGCACCGTCGAGTCGGTAGGCCCGGCTTTAGCAATGTTGGCTTTCAGTTGTTGCATGGCTGGCGACGAACCGATCATGGGGAAATCAGCCGGTTGTGGACGCGCAACCACCATCGGATTTGTTGTTGCGCGTTCGATGGCAGCCAGTATCTGTGCAGTGTCCAGTGGTAACGACAGGTAGTCGGCAGCCCCTCTTTTGATAAAGCTGACAGCTGCCGGAATGCTGCCGCTGCGCGTCAGTACGATGGTCGGTACACTGCTGGCAAAGTCGGAAAGGTAAGGTTCGACGATCTCGTCGAGGACAACCACACACGGGTGCTGCGATAAGCTCGTCTGCTCCGGCAGCTGAGCCTGTGCACTTACCTGCAGACCTTGCTCACACAGTTCCGCCGCAAGCGCCTCGGCATGCTGCGTGTCAGAATCAATGAGCAATATGTCTGTCATAGCCAAACATCTTAACAAAGGAACTGGGGTGCGTCAGGCAATCAAAACGGCCCTTTGCAGCTTCTTTTTACGCGTCCTGAGTGTATTTCTTCAGCTCTGCCGGGACTCGTTCGAGGCGCCAGTTTGATAATCCCCACGTCAACCATTGAGAGACTGACCAGGAGGGTTCGGCAGGTGGGTTCTGGCCCAGATAAGACAGAGCGGTGCGTAGATTGGCGGTAGCGCGGTTATTGTCCAGAGCAGGTGCGTGGGTCTGCTTGGACAGTTTCGTGCCGTCGGGATAACACAGTACAGGCAGATGAGCGTATTGAGGCGGTGCCAGCTTCAGCCTCTGCATGACATAGATCTGCTGAGCCGTCACTGGCAGCAGGTCCTCACCACGCATAACGTGGGTGGCATCCTCGCCATCATCAACGGCCGCCGCAAAGTTATATGCCCACAGGCCATCACGCCGCTTAACGATGAAATCACCCTGGTCGATGGCCATCTGATATACGAAAGCGCCTTTCACTTCGTCTCGGAAAGACAGCTCACCGGGTTCTACCTGCAGACGGACAGCACAATCGGCTTGCCAGGTTGTTCGGTACCGACAGGTCCCTGGATAGATTTTCTGGCCCGCCAGAGAGCGGCGGCTGCAGTGACAATAAAAAAGATCGGCCTGGATGCGTTTCAGGGCCCGTACGTAACGATCCTCATGAGTGCTCTGATAGTCGATTTCTGCACTGTCGTTGCGATTGCCAATGAGGCCGTGCGCCGACAGGGACGCAATAATCTGTGCGTTTGCGTCAGGATCCTGCCGGGGCGGATCGAGATCGTCCAACCGCACAAACCATTGTCCACCACGTTGTCGGATATCGAGAAAACTCGCCAGCGCGGTGAGCAGCGAACCCATATGCAGGGGTCCGGTGGGAGAGGGAGCAAAACGCCCGGTGAGCTGGGTATGATCGCCGGGCGTGCGCAATCGGCTAGCCGTGAATTTGCCGCTCTTTTATCTCATCCAGAGATTTGCAGTCGACACACTGCGTGGCGGTAGGCCTTGCTTCCAGGCGCCGTAAACCGATTTCGATGCCACAGGTGTCACAATAGCCATAGTCTTCCTGATCGAGGCGATCTATGGTCTGATCGATTTTCTTGATCAGCTTGCGTTCCCGATCCCGGGTCCGCAGCTCGATACTGAACTCTTCTTCCTGGGTTGCACGATCGGCTGGATCCGGAAAATTGGCCGCTTCGTCCTGCATATGGTGGACGGTTCGATCTACCTCCTCCATCAGTTCGCGTCGCCAGTTCATCAACATTTCTCTGAAGTGCGCCAGCTGCGCCTCGTTCATATATGTTTCTTTTTTCTTCGGTTCGTAAGGTGTGTAGTTACGAAAGGGAGAATTGGCTGTTGCTCGAGGTGCGGATGTACCGCTTTTAGCCGTGCTGGCCTTCTTGCTAGCCGCTTTTTTGGTTGCTGCCGTCTTGCTGGCAGTTTTTGCCTTTGCTTTAGTCGCCATAGATCATCCTATACATGGGGTAAAATGCACCCGGATCTGCGAAGGGCGCGTAAGCTACCAGAAGGCAGAGCACAAAACCATATCAAAGTAGTGAAGTTTTTCTGAAAAACAACCTGACTGTTAGAACGACAAAATGCACCAGTTGTGTGCGCTTAAGGAACATTGAATGCGCTTTGCTGAACGGGTAAATCTAATCCAGCCTTTTCGCGTTATGGAGGTGGTCAGACGTGCTGCCGAATTTGAAGCACAAGGCAGGCGGGTGGTGCACTTTGAAGTCGGTGAACCCGATTTTGCCACCGCAGAACCGATTGTTGATGCCGGTCGACAAGCGCTTCGCGATGGTCGGACCAAGTACACAGAAGCTACCGGTATTGTTGCCCTGCGTGAAGCCATTTCCTCGCACTATGCGCAGCTGGATATCCAGGTCCCGCCAAACCGGATCATCGTAACCAGTGGCGCCAGCGGTGGTCTGACTCTGCTTGCTGCACTGCTGTTGAATCCAGGTGATGAACTGTTGATTACTGATCCCGGTTATCCCTGCAACGAGGTGTTTGCCCGGCTGGCAGGCGGCGTACCCAAATCGATTCCGGTTGCCGCATCCAATCTCTTCCAACCCACCCTGGCGCAGGTTGAATCTTACTGGTCAGCAGATACGCGCGGCGTGTTGTTTGCATCCCCGGCAAACCCGACCGGCACGATGCTGCCGGCACAAACGTTACAGGCTATCGCTGGATTTGTTGCTGCCCAGGACGGCTTCTTCATTCTCGATGAAATATATCAGGGGCTAACGCCGGATGCGGTGTATCGTTCTGGTCTGGCGCTGGCGGAGAATCTGTTTGTACTGAACAGCTTTTCCAAGTTTTTTGGCATGACCGGCTGGCGTCTCGGCTGGCTGGTGGTGCCGGAAGAGGCAGTCGAAGGGGTGACAAAGCTTGCTCAGAATCTGTTTATTGCGCCGAGCTCGCCGGCCCAGTACGCGGCCCTGGCAGCGTTCAGTGAGGCTGCCATGCAGATTCACTTCAGTCGCGCCGAGCAGTTCACCCAGCGTGCCAGGCTGTTAACGCAAGGTCTGCAGCAGCTTGGCTTCAGTATCCCCGTTCAGCCTCAAGGTGCGTTTTATCTTTATGTGGACGTTTCTCATACTGGTCTGCCGGCGCTCGAATTCTGCCGCCGTCTGTTGGAAGAATTTCAGGTCGCGGTGACGCCAGGAGAAGACTTTGGCGCCAATTCCGATCAGAAGTTTGTGCGCTTTGCGTTCACCACGGATGAAGCGTCGATTGTTCTCGGTCTCGAGCGGCTGCAGCTGGCACTGCAGCAATGGAGCGCCGTATGAAACTTCCGGAGCTTGTTGAAGGCGTTTTACTGCGGCGCTATAAACGGTTTCTGGCAGACATCGAGTTGCCGGATGGGTCTCGGGTGACAGCGCATTGTCCAAATACCGGCGCAATGACGGGGTGTGCGGAGCCGGGCAGCCCGGCATGGATATCTGTCTCAGACAACCCGAAGCGTAAGTACCCGCACACGCTGGAAATAGTGCTCACACAGAACGGTTACGTTTCTGTCAATACCGGTCGGGCCAATCATCTGGTGGCGGAGGCGCTGCAGAACGGCAAAGTGGCGGCGATAGACGCACCGAATCTGATCAAGGCCGAAGCAAAAATCCCGGAAGGTGATGGGCGATTTGATTTTCTGGTGGTTGATGGCGGCGTGCCTGTGTCTGTCGAAGTGAAAAGCACAACGCTGCTGGTCGGTGAGCAGTTGGGCGCGTTTCCAGATGCGGTCAGTAGCCGGGCGTCGAAACATCTGGATGCGCTGGCAAGGCGTGTTGTTGCTGGTGAGCGTGCGCTGCTCATTTTCTGTGCTCAGCACTGTGGCATCGAGCGCATCAGACCGGCGGTTGAAATTGATGCTGTTTATGCGGAAAAACTGGCTGAGGTTGTTCAGCTTGGTGTTGAGGTGCAGGCTTATGGGTGCAGTACAGACCTGCACCACATGTCAATTGATAGACAGTTAGCCGTGCTGTTGTAACAGTCGGTGATAATCCTCAATAGCCCTCAGCCTGGCGCCATAGTGGGTAATCAGTTCTGCTGCGCAATGGTTGGCAAATCGGGCTGCCTGGGCGGGTGTGGCACCGCGACAGCGAGCTGCCAGCACCGCGCCTGCATAGATATCACCCGCGCCGGTGGTGTCCACAGGCTTAACCGCGATTCCGGGCGCTTCGCCACCACCTTCTTTGGCCACCGCAATGGAACCTTTCGCACCGAGTGTGACATACACTTCTGGTGCGATGTCTCTGAGTTCATTTACGGCAATGTCCACGCGGTCGGTATTTGCCCAGGATAGCGCTTCCTCTTCGTTGCAGAAGAGTTGGTTAATGCCGTTACCCAACATCTGATGTAAGCCGTCGCGACAGAATTCAACCATCGATACGTCTGAAAGTGAGACAGCAACATTGATGCCGTGGGTTTCGCACAGCTCCCGACAATAAACAGAAGCAGCGGTCGCGCTGGGTGAGGCAGCCATATAGCCTTCTACGTAGTAGTACCGGGAGTCCTGTAATGCCTTGGTGTTGACTTCGTTGACGCTGAGTTCAACCGAAACACCCAGGTCCGTCATCATGGTGCGTTCTGCATCATCGGTGATGAGAACCAGGCACTGACCGGAATTACTCTGGGTTTTATCCTGCGCTGTAGCCTGTGCATTGGCGTTGATCTCAACACCGGAGGCAGTCAGATCCTGCACAAAAAAATCGCCGGTTGCATCGTCGGCTAATCTGCAGTTGTAACACGCCTTCAACCCCAGCCCCTGCACGGCGTAAATCGTATTGGCGGCTGAACCACCGCTGGTGCTGGTCTTGGGTAACTCAGCTACAGCTGCAACAAGGGCCTGCATCTGCTGAGTATCCACCAGCGTCATGTGCCCTTTGGCAATGCGATGAGTGCGCAGAAAACCCTCGTCGATGTTCACTTCAGTATCGACCAGGGCATTGCCCAGTCCAAAAACGTCGTACATTTCTATCCTTACGGTTTAAAGCTGAGCAAAAGCCCGATCGGCTGCGGATAAAGTGGCATCGATGGCTTCGCTGTTGTGGGTGACGGAGACAAACCCCGCCTCAAATGCGGAAGGTGCCAGATAGACACCATTATCTAACATGGCATGAAAAAAACGATTGAACTTGTCCACATTGGAATTTGCAACGTGATCAAAATTCTGGACGTGTTCAACATCGAAGAACAACCCAAACATGCCGCACACATGGTTGGTGGCCATCTGCACGTTGTGTTTCGCTGCTAGATTTTTCAATCCAGCCACCAGTTCATTGGTCGCCGCAGTCACACGCTGGTACAACGCGTCATCCAGGTGCTGCAGGGTGCTGAGACCCGCGCTCACCGCCAGCGGATTGCCGGACAAAGTACCCGCCTGGTAAACCGGACCTTCAGGTGCGATATGAGACATCACCTCGGCACGCCCGCCAAATGCACCCACCGGCAGGCCGCCACCCACAATTTTCCCCAACGTGGTCAGATCAGGACTGATGTTGTACAAACCCTGTGCGCTGCCTTTGTGCACACGAAACCCGGTCATGACTTCATCGAAGATCAGCAACGCGCCATCTTTCTGGGTGATGTCAGCAAGTCCACTCAGAAAGCCATCAGCGGGTGGGATGCAGCCCATGTTGCCGGCAACGGGCTCAACGATGATGCAGGCAATCTGCTCCGGGTACTGGTCGAAGATGGCTTTTACCGCAGCCAGGTCGTTGTACGGAGCGTTCAAAGTATCTGCCGCTACCGCAGCAGGTACGCCAGGTGAATTGGGGATTCCCAGAGTCAACACACCGCTACCGGCTTTTACCAGCAGAGAATCGGAATGACCATGATAGCAGCCGGTGAATTTCAGGATCTTGTCGCGGCCGGTGAACCCCCGGGCGAGACGTATTGCTGACATGGTGGCCTCTGTGCCGGAATTCACCATGCGTACTTTCTCTATGCTCGGCACCCGCTCGATGATGGCTTCAGCCAGCGTGATTTCACCCTCCGTTGGCGCGCCGAATCCCAGCGCTCGCTGGGCCTGGGCAACCACGGCATCCACCGTGGGTTGATGGCCGTGGCCCAGAATCATTGGACCCCAGGAACCGACGTAATCCACATATTGATTGTTGTCTACATCGAATACGTAGGGTCCGTTGCCCCGATTGAAAAAAACAGGGTCACCGCCAACACCTTTGAAAGCTCGCACCGGCGAGTTCACACCGCCAGGAATGCTGCGCTGGGCACGACGCATCAGGTCGCTGGACGTAGATCTGTTCATAAAAAGCTCAATAGTCAGTTTGGGTTCGGCGCCGTGCGGCTCGGGTTAAAAAGGTTTGACCACAACCAGCACGACAACCACCACCAGTACCAGGGAGGGTAATTCGTTGAAGATGCGGAAAAATTTTTCGCTGTGCAGGACACGGTCATCGGCAAATGCCCTGATGATGCGCAAGCAGTAGTGATGATAACCGATCAGCGCCACGACAAATAACAACTTTATCCAGATCCACCCCTGGTCAGAAAACGCCTGCCAGCTTTCAATGAGCAGCCAGGTGCCCAGTATCAGCGTGGCGATCATTGAGGGGTTCATGATGATCTTGAACAGCTTTGCCTGCATGACCTTGAAGCGTTCCCTGCTGATGCTGTCGGTTGCCGTTGCGTGGTATACAAACAGGCGCGGCATGTAAAACAAACCAGCAAACCAGGTGACAACAAAGATGATGTGGAAAGCTTTCAGCCACAGATAGAAGGTCATGCAGAGGTGTTCCTGTAATTTTCTATGTGACGCCGTGTAACAACGCCGATAACGGGTTTGATCATGGGTGCTGTGGTGCGGGTCACGCAACAGGCCTCGGATTGGGTTTTGTCCAGAAGTTGCTGCAGCTGCATCACCGTGGCTTCGGAGCCAATGGTGGTGACATCCATACGCTGACCGGGAATCTGCAAAAGCCGAATTTTTTCATCCGCCTCGCCTTCGATCAACTCTAATTGCCCGGCTTCGCGTGATTGCCACAACTCTACAAAAGCCGCCAGGTCGGACGGGTTCAGCACGGCGTTAGGCGATCCGTCTTTGTCTTCGACGATTATCCAGTGTGGCTTTTTGGCGAGAGTCGACTCCGCCTCTGCGAGACTGATCTGCGGAGCGAGGCGCACGAAGGATCGATCCATTATGGCGGTGACGCCTACGCGTTGTAGATGCAGGGTGACCGGGTTAGGTGGATACTGCAGGCCCAGAGTGTTTAACGTGGCGATGAACACCGAGCGCTGCCGGAACACCTGGCTGGTCACCAGGGTCGCGACTACAATAATAACCATTGCGGGCAGAATGATGTTGGTGTTGGCGGTGAGCTCCATCACCGCCATTAACGCTGCCAGCGGCGCCTGTAACACCGCAGCCATCATTGCACACATGCCTAACATGACGTACAGCCCCAGCGAGACATCTGCAACGCCCCAGCTGATGAGCAGGCTACCAAACAAGCTGCCAAGGATCGCGCCGATAAAAAGACTCGGACCAATCAGACCGACAGGCATGCCCAGACCCACCGTTGCTGCGCTGGTGACCACCTTGGCCAGTAAGATAACCAGCAGCACCATGATGGATACCTCGGTTACCATGAGCTGATTCACAGTATCGTAACCAACACCCATAACCTGAGGCACAAAAACAGCAATGGTCGCAGTGATGGCGCCGGCCATGATGATGCGCTGCCATAAGGGTTGTTCCGACAGACGGGCAAACGCCTGAATCAACTGGATGTAGCCGGCAGCGATGCAGCCTATGAGAATGCCGCCCACAACCAGATACGGAATTTCAAACAGAGAATGCATGGTCGATGGGGCAACAATAAAAGCCGGTTCGTTGCCATACACAATCTGAGTGATCAGGGTTGAGGTCACGGCAGCAACGATGACTGGAATAAAGCTGGCAATGGTGTACTCCATCATCACCACTTCCATCGCAAATATGACACCTGCAATGGGCGTGTTGAAACTGCTGGCGATAGCAGCCGCGGTGCCGCAGGCAACCATGGTTCGCAGGCTGTTGTTGGGCAGGCGTGACGCGCGACCCAGCAGGCTTGCCGCGGTTGCACCCAGATGGATGGCCGGTCCTTCGCGGCCACCGGATTGACCGGTCACAAGTGCAATGGCGCCGCCAATAAACTGGATCATTGCGTTTTTCAGCGGCAGATTGCCCTGGTGCAGGCTCAGGCGCTCCATTACGTGCACAACGCCAACGCGCCTGGCGGAGGGGCGATAGCGATTCAGCAGCACACCCAGCACCACCGCGCCACCCATGATCAGCATCGCGCGGGTAATGGTGTCGAGGTCTTCAAAATTTTCTGTGCTGCCGCCAGGCAGCCAGATCAGGCCGGTATCGACCACGGTTCTGAAACTCAGAATCACCGCTGCGGTTACAATACCGGTCATGAAGCCAAGCAGCGCAAGCTGCGGCTGGGCATCCACGGTGGCCAGGCGTCTGCGGAAAACGTCCAGATTAATGGGTCTTTTAAGTTTCGTGACGAGCTCTTAGCGTCTGGGTTTGCCAGCCATAGTATACTGAGTTATCACCAACGTTAGGATAGTTCACATTCGTAAGGCGAATCGCTCTGCCCCACAATTCGAACTGGTCGAACGTCAGCCCTGGCGCAGGCCGCTGGTGCTTGCCGTTACCGTGGTGATTGGTGTCGGATGTTTCCTGTTGGGATATATCTTCGGCACCAATCAGATCATCACTTATCGGGGTGATGCCGTGCAGATGAGCAGGCAGCTTGAAGCTGCCAACAACAAGGCCATGGAGCTGGATGCCCGACTCATTGATGCGCAGCTGAATCTGACGGTGTTGCGTGAAGCCAGTAACAGCCTGCGAGAGGATTTGACCCAGGAAATACGCAAATCTGCGCGCCTTGAGGAAGAAGTCACCTTTTTCAAGGGTTTAATGTCACCCTCCAGCCTGACCAAAGGGTTGCAGGTGGCTGAACTGGAGGTGGTTGCGCTTCCTGAGGCGGGTACATACAACTTTCAGCTGCTGTTGACCCAGGTTGCGCTGCGGCGTGGATTTATCGCCGGTGAAGTACGCATGGATGTCATTGGGCGATATGCAGATGATGCGGCAGCGGACGAGGCAGTGCTTTCCCTCACAGAATTGACAGCGTTGGACGCTTATCCTTTGAAATTCCGGTTCCGCTATTTTCAGGATATGCAGGGTAATCTGACTTTGCCGGACGGTTTTTCGCCGGCGCGAATACTTGTCACGGCAAATCAGTCGGGCAAAGAGCCGTTACAGGTGAGTTTTCCCTGGCCTGAGCTGGACCGGCCTGATACGAAGGCATCGGATTTGTAGCGGCCTCAACTGAGATAACCGTGCGTCACTCAAATCGTATCGCCGGGCGAGGCGGTCACCCAGAACTAAGGACAGGACAATGGCAAGACAGAAATTTGATAAAGGCGTCACGCTCATCGCACCCCATACCGAGGTGGTAGGTGATGTCAGTTTCAGTGATCAACTGTATGTGGCAGGCAAAGTAACCGGTAATGTTGTCGCGAGCGGCGAAAAAGCGACACTTGTGGTCAGCGAAGAAGGGTGTGTTGCAGGTGAGGTGCGGGTCCCGAATATCATCATTAATGGATTGATCGAAGGTAATGTCTACGCCAGTAACAAGGTTGAGCTGGCGCCGCAGGCGAAAGTAAAAGGCAACCTTTACTATAAATTGATCGAGATGCAGCTGGGTGCGCTGGTTGATGGTCAGTTGGTGCACGAAGAAGACTCATCTGAAGCGAACGTGCATAAACTCAACGTCGACGCCAACGCGGAAGGGTAAGAGGCCTCTGGCGTACATATACTTGACCGTGTAAAAGGGTGCTGTAGATTATGCGCACGTCTTACCAACACAAAGCAGAGGATCGTGGACACAAACATTGCCTTTTCTGACCGAGCGGCCCGCAAGGTCAAGAGTCTGATAGAAGCCGATGGCGACGCAACCCTGCGTCTCCGGGTGTTTATTACCGGAGGCGGGTGTAACGGTTTTTCTTACGGGTTCACATTCGATGATGATGTCGCTGAAGATGATGCGGTTATCGATCGGGAAGGCGTCTCCATGGTCGTGGATGCAATGAGTTATCCGTACCTGGAAGGCTCAGAAGTAGACTACGTCGAAGATCTGAGCGGCGCACAATTTGTTGTCACCAATCCGAATGCAGCAGCCACCTGCGGCTGTGGTAATTCGTTCTCCATCTAACCTTGCACACAGCTGCTTCTTCGGCCCATGCAGATTATGGCGGGTATAGGGCGCCGAGAATGCGTCCACCTCGAGCGCCGGTGACAGCCGGTTCGCTGCCGATGGAGTTGTTCAAGCGCTGATGCGCCAACCAGCCAAACAGCGCGGCTTCGATATCATCACCTCCAATACCGAGTGCTTCGCTGGGTATGACATCTGCCCTGCAGTGCTGACGCAACGCCTGCATCAAAGCTGAATTGAGTCGGCCGCCGCCGCAGACCACCAGCGCCCGTGCGGCTGGTGCGTAGCGGGACAGTGCCTCAGCGGTGCAGCCAGCCGTCAAAGCGACCAGGGTGGCCTGTATATCGGCGGCAGTTGCGTTTGTCTGTTCAAGGTGGGGGCTCAACCAGTCAAGATTGAAATATTCACGACCGGTACTTTTGGGTGGCGCTAACGCAAAATACGCGTCGGCGAGCAAAGCCTGCAGCAGGTGTTGGTCGACTGTCCCGGTACTCGACCAATGCCCGTTGAGGTCGTAAGGCTCACCGGTGTGTTGTGCACACCAGGCATCCATGAGTGCATTGCCCGGTCCGGTATCGAACCCGCTCGGTGTATCACCAAGAATGGAGATATTGCTGATACCCCCAATATTCAACACCACAGTGGGCTCTGCGGACTGGCCGAACAGCACCTGATGAAAAGGCGGTACCAGCGGCGCGCCCTGGCCGCCTGCAGCCATATCCCGGCGACGAAAATCTGCGACGGTAGGGATGCCGGTAATTTCAGCGATGTAATTTGGGTCTCCGATCTGGGTGGTAAAACCATAACGGTGACCGGGGCCAGCCGGGCGATGACGGACAGTCTGGCCATGCGAGCCGATGGCCGTAATACTGTCTGGATCAATCTGATGGGTGTCCATGAACCGCACCAGCGCATGACCGATAAATTCTCCCAGTTCAGCATCACAGCGACCCAGCAGGTCCAGGTCGTCAGCTCCCGGCTGTCCTAATGCCAACAGCGTCTGCCGCAGAGCGCAAGGGAAGTCGGTGGTACCTGCGCTGCCGATTGTCACCCGATTATCTGCATCAATTTCAATAAGCGCGATATCCAGCCCGTCAACACTGGTGCCACTGATGCAGCCGAGATATCGGTGGGCGGGTGGTGTGATCACTGAGCCAGTGCGAGGGAAACCTGGCTCTTGTAGTTGTCCAGCAGGGCGAGATATTGCTGAGTGTGGGCATGAAAGAAGGGCAGTTCTCCTTTCGGTATCGGCGCGGCGTTAGGTAGCGATACGGTACGGGGATTCTGGTGTACGCCGTTGACGAGGAATTCGTAGTGCAGGTGAGGTCCCGTTGCCCATCCGGTGGCACCCACGTAGCCGATAACCTGGCCCTGTTTAACCCGCTGACCTGATTTGATGTTGCGGGCAAAATTCTTCAGGTGCAGGTATTTGGTGACAAACTGTTCGCCATGCTGGATGACCACATAGTTGCCGTTTGCCTGGGTCCTGGAGGCGATTTTCACCTTACCATCACCAGCGGCAAGAATGGGGGTACCCGCTGGTGCTGCGTAATCGATACCCCGATGGGGTCGCGACGTTTTCCACAACGGATGCACCCGGCGCAGGTTGAAATTCGAGCTGATGCGAGAGAACTCCACCGGCGCGCGCAGAAAGGCTTTTCGCATGCTCTCACCGTTAGGCGCATAGTAGCTGGGGTCAGCGCCTTCTTTAGCGTATTGGATGGCCTGATAGGCCTCACCCTGATTGACAAACTCGGCAGCAAGAATGTTGCCGTGCCCAATAAACTCGTCTTCGTGGTAGAGCTCTTCGTAAACCACGTAAAATCCGTCTCCCGGTCGGATGTCGAGCACAAAGTCGATATCCCACTGGAAGATCTGCGCCAATCGCATGGTCAGAGCATCGGATAAACCTGCACGCTGGCTGGCAACAAACAGACTGTGATCGATGGTGCCATGCTTGTAGGCCAGTACACGCTCAGGTTCCGCGGTGATCTGTTCAGCATCGAAGCGGTCTCCATTGCGCGCAAACGCTAACGTATCCAGCGGGCCACTGGAGTAATCCAGTCGCATCAGGCGCATTTCATCATCCACAAAAAAAGTCAGTTCGTGGCCGGGAAATATACTCTTCAACCGGCTACCCAGTGGTTTACTTGTGCTGACCAGGTGTACGTCCCGGGCACTCAGGCCGTTGCGTTTGAAAATAAGTGCAAGGTTGTCGCCGGGTTGTACTTTTGTGGAAATTTCCTGCCATTTTGGTTGGGCCCGTAACTCCGGCTCTTCTGTCCGCACCGGCAGCATCGCCAGCTCCGCAACAGCGGGTGTAGCGACGGCCATGTCCGGGATGCCCTGACTATCAAGGACTTCGTCTTCTATTGCAGGCAGATCGAGGAGAACAGACTCGGTGGTGAAGCGATCTTCAGCCGGGTCGTCGGTGAATTTGGCGATGACAAAAGAAGATAAGCCAAAGCTCAAAATCACAACGATAAACAGATGTGCGCGCGGAAATTGCAACGTGGTCATACCGTCCATTGTACTGCCGCTCTGCACTGTGCGAGTCGCGAGCAAATACTCTATAAAAAACCGTAGCTTACGCCCGGAACCTCGTATCGAAGAGGGAGTATACGAATTTGACCTCCCTGTGCCAGTAATTTTGTCACAGGTTGGCACACTCGTATTTGCGCCCAAGGCGGGTTTTGATATGGTTCGCATCCATTTCAGGGGTCGAAAATATGTCTGGTGAGCTCATTGCCGAATTGCAGTGGCGTGGTCTGGTAGCTCAGGCATCCGATCTCGAGGGTCTGTCTGCACATCTGGATAGCGGCTCACGCACCCTTTATTGTGGTTTTGATCCTACGGCTGACAGTCTGCATATAGGCTCTCTTGTCCCTTTGCTGGCGTTGCGGCGTTTCCAGCAGTTTGGTCATACACCGATTCTGCTGTTAGGTGGGGCGACGGGATTGATTGGAGATCCGTCTTTTCGTGATGACGAGCGCAACCTGAATGACGAAGACACCGTTGCACGCTGGGTCGACGCACTGCATCGTCAGGTAGCGCCTTTTCTCGACTTTGAGGGAAACAACAGCGCGCTGATCGTGAATAATCTGGATTGGACCAGACAGCTGGATGTGGTTTCGTTTTTACGGGATATAGGCAAACACTTTTCAGTGAACGCAATGATCGCGCGGGAGTCTGTGCGCGCGCGGCTGGAACGGACAGACCAGGGGATATCCTACACTGAGTTCAGCTACATGTTGCTGCAGGCAATGGACTACCTTGAACTGGCCAGGCGCCACAACTGCACTTTGCAGATCGGCGGCAGCGATCAGTGGGGTAATATCGTATCGGGGCTTGATCTCATCCGCCGACATCTCGGTCCCGAAACCGAGGCTTATGCTCTGACTCTGCCGCTGGTGGCAAAATCTGACGGCACTAAATTTGGGAAAACAGCCAGTGGCGCGATCTGGCTGGACCCCGCTAAGACTTCTCCTTATACCTTCTATCAGTTCTGGCTCAATGCCGCGGACGCCGATGTCGACAACTTCCTGCGGCTGTTTACCTTCCTGACAGAACAAGAGATTGAATCGCTGGTCTTAGAATCACAACACAGACCGGAACTGCGCAATGCGCAGCGCCGCCTTGCAGAAGAAGTCACGGGCCTGGTTCATGGCAAGGAGGCCGTGGAATCTGCCCAGCGGATCAGCGATGCTCTTTTTGGTGGTGCGGTGGCAAGTCTGCTGGAAACGGATCTGCGGCAGTTACAACAGGATGGTTTAGCGTCCACCGTTATAGAAGAAGGCGCTGGGGTGCTCACCGCAATGGTCGAGGCCGGTCTGGCTAAGTCTGCCGGCGAAGCCAGAAAACTGGTGACAGGTGGTGGCGTGAAGATCAATGGCGAACCGGTAACGGACCCTCGGCAGACGCTGCACGCTGACGATGCGATGTATAAAAAATACTTCTTATTACGGCGTGGAAAGAAGGTCTACCACCTGTTCGTCAGTGCCTTAGAAAAATAATTAAAAAGAATCGAGATTAGTGTTGCACGAAGGTTCGCCGTACGTATAATACGCCTCCCTTGCTGCTGGGGCCTAAGCCAAGCAGCCGTTCTTTAACAAAAAAATAGTGAGTACTTAGATGCTGTACTTCGCTCTTCCTCTTCATCCAAAAGAGGTACTTTTACCCCGTTAGTTCGGTCTCAGGTAAAAGAAAAAGCGCGAAGGTCTACCAAGCAGCAGACTAGTACAACAAGCCATTCGTGTGGGAACACGTAATTCGTTTAGAGCAAATGATTCTTGACAATCAGAACTTTCGGGTTCGAAAGTCAAAACCAAACTATCGTGTCACTCGTAGCTTGAGCTGGAAATAGCTCAGGGTAGGAACTGATAACGAGATTAAACTGAAGAGTTTGATCATGGCTCAGATTGAACGTTGGCGGCACGCCTAATACATGCAAGTCGAACGAGAAAGTACCTTCGGGTATGAGTACAGTGGCGGACGGGTGAGTAACGCGTAGGAATCTACCTTCAGGTGGGGGACAACTCGGGGAAACTCGAGCTAATACCGCATAATATCTTTCCGTAAGGAGGGATCAAAGTGGGGGACCTTAGGGCCTCACGCCAGAAGAGGAGCCTGCGTTAGATTAGCTAGTTGGTGGGGTAAAGGCTCACCAAGGCGACGATCTATAGCTGGTCTGAGAGGACGATCAGCCACACTGGAACTGAGACACGGTCCAGACTCCTACGGGAGGCAGCAGTAGGGAATCTTAGGCAATGGGCGCAAGCCTGACCTAGCGATGCCGCGTGTGCGAAGAAGGCCTTAGGGTTGTAAAGCACTTTCAGTCGTGAAGAAAAACTCAAAGTTAATAGCTATGAGTCTTGACGTTAACGACAGAAGAAGATCCGGCTAACTCCGTGCCAGCAGCCGCGGTAATACGGAGGGATCGAACGTTAATCGGAATTACTGGGCGTAAAGCGCGCGTAGGCGGTTTGATAAGTGGGATGTGAAAGCCCCGGGCTTAACCTGGGAACTGCATTCCAAACTGTCAGACTAGAGTATGGTAGAGGGTGGTAGAATTTCCTGTGTAGCGGTGAAATGCGTAGATATAGGAAGGAATACCGATGGCGAAGGCAGCCACCTGGACCAATACTGACGCTGAGGTGCGAAAGCGTGGGGAGCAAACAGGATTAGATACCCTGGTAGTCCACGCCGTAAACGATGACAACTAGCCGTTGGGACCCTTGAGGTCTTGGTGGCGAAGCTAACGCGATAAGTTGTCCGCCTGGGGAGTACGGCCGCAAGGTTAAAACTCAAATGAATTGACGGGGGCCCGCACAAGCGGTGGAGCATGTTGTTTAATTCGATGCAACGCGAAGAACCTTACCACCCCTTGACATACTTGGAATTTTCCAGAGATGGATTAGTGCCTTCGGGAACCAAGATACAGGTGCTGCATGGCTGTCGTCAGCTCGTGTCGTGAGATGTTGGGTTAAGTCCCGTAACGAGCGCAACCCTTGTCCTTATTTGCCAGCGAGTAATGTCGGGAACTCTAAGGAGACTGCCGGTGACAAACCGGAGGAAGGTGGGGACGACGTCAAGTCATCATGGCCCTTACGGGGTGGGCTACAAACGTGCTACAATGGTCGGTACAAAGGGCTGCAAACCAGCAATGGTAAGCGAATCCCAAAAAACCAATCGTAGTCCGGATTGGGGTCTGCAACTCGACCCCATGAAGTCGGAATCGCTAGTAATCGCGAATCAGAATGTCGCGGTGAATACGTTCCCGGGCCTTGTACACACCGCCCGTCACACCATGGAAGTTGGTTGCACCAGAAGTAGGTAGTCTAACCTTCGGGAGGGCGCTTACCACGGTGTGGTCAATGACTGGGGTGAAGTCGTAACAAGGTAGCCGTAGGGGAACCTGCGGCTGGATCACCTCCTTAACGATATAGACTTTGACTTCCTGCACCATAGACAATTTCGTCTCTGGAATGTTTTGTGAGCGCAAGCTTGCATTAGAGGAAGAAGATCAAGTCCAGCTCGACTGCGAATTGCGTTGTTCCTACACGAATGGTTTGATTAGTTGTACTCATCCGTACTCACTTAAATGCCTTTCCGTCCGGCGGTAAGGCATTGTTCATGAACTTAGAGCACCCTGGGTCTGTAGCTCAGTTGGTTAGAGCGCACCCCTGATAAGGGTGAGGTCGGTGGTTCAAATCCACCCAGACCCACCAACGAATTCAGGCCTGGTAAAATGCGCACGTTTGCGAAGCAAACTGCCTAAAGAATTCGCTCAGGCGAATTCTGACGGGGCCGTAGCTCAGCTGGGAGAGCGCCTGCCTTGCACGCAGGAGGTCAGGAGTTCGATCCTCCTCGGCTCCACCATTTCAATAGAGCTCACACCAAAGCAATCACGCCTGATTACTTCTGTGTGGGCTCTTCGCTGCCTAAAGCAGTAAAGAGTTCCTGTTCTTTAACAATTCAGAGATTGATGAAAAGAAATCGCATTGCCCGATTTTCATCACCGCGTGGAAGTTTTGCGCAGTAGTGAAAATTGGAACAAGCAATGAGATATATGCCGCGAAGTTATCTCCAATATTTATTGGAAAAACAACGCGGGTAGTTTTCTCGCACACACGGTTACTAGCCTGTGTGTGTGAATAACATTTCTAATTTGCATGTTAAGAAGTTTTTAGCATGTGATTTATAGATGTGTCTTGATATTCATTTGTCGAAAGAGAGGTCGTAAGACCGATTGATCGATAAGATGGCGAAATTATGTGACCAATCTAATGAGATCGTTTCGGCGATCTACTTCAACCGCAGAAAAGGGCGGTCGGCTGTAAAAAGCCATGCAGTAACGAGATAGCCATCTCCTACTGCAGACGAAGTACTCGAATTATCGTTAGTTCGACTTAGTTAGCGTTTAAAGATCTAGAAGTTTGCTTGCAAACTTCCAAGTGACTTGCGCAGCAAGTAACACAGTACGTTGGATTATATGGTCAAGCATAGAAGTGCATCTGGTGGATGCCTTGGCAGCTGAAGGCGATGAAGGACGTTGTAGCCTGCGATAAGCTACGGGGAGTCGGCAAACAGACTTTGATCCGTAGATTTCCGAATGGGGAAACCCACCGTACTTGTACGGTACCTGCACCTGAATAAAATAGGGTGTAGGGGCGAACCCGGGGAACTGAAATATCTAAGTACCCGGAGGAAAAGAAATCAACAGAGATTCCCTTAGTAGCGACGAGCGAACGGGGACCAGCCCTTAAGCTTATGAATTGTTAGTGGAAGTTTCTGGAAAGTTACGCGATACAGGGTGATAGCCCCGTACACGAAAACAGTTTGTAAGTGAAATCGAGTAGGACGGGGCACGTGAAACCTTGTCTGAACATGGGGGGACCATCCTCCAAGGCTAAATACTCTCAGCTGACCGATAGTGAACCAGTACCGTGAGGGAAAGGCGAAAAGAACCCCTGTGAGGGGAGTGAAATAGAACCTGAAACCAGATGCATACAAGCAGTGGGAGCCTGCTCTTTCTTCTTCGGAAGAGGGCGGGTGACTGCGTACCTTTTGTATAATGGGTCAGCGAGTTACTTTTACTGGCAAGGTTAACCGTTTAGGGGAGCCGTAGGGAAACCGAGTCTTAATAGGGCGATTCAGTCTGTAGGAGTAGACCCGAAACCGGGCGATCTAGCCATGGGCAGGTTGAAGGTGCCGTAACAGGCACTGGAGGACCGAACCCACTAATGTTGAAAAATTAGGGGATGACCTGTGGTTAGGAGTGAAAGGCTAATCAAGCCCGGAGATAGCTGGTTCTCCTCGAAATCTATTTAGGTAGAGCCTCTCATATTACCATCGGGGGTAGAG